>CAZHIT010000203.1:599-4904 GCA_964533125.1 uncultured Candidatus Sumerlaeota bacterium | reverse complement strand
CTGGATTCGGTCTACGCAGACCCGGAGCTACTCGCAGGGATAGAGGTCAGTTTGTCCGGTCTGGTCGGGCAAACTACGGCTGGCATTTACCGCCAGGCAACGGCCGTCTACCACCAGGAGAAAGACCAAACCTACGCTTTGTTCGACAATATCCTGCCCGGCAATTATTCGGTCAGCGTTGACGCCACGGTCGAAAAAACGGTCCCGATCGAAGTTGATGGCCAAAAACTGTACGACGGCGCTTATGGTGGTCCGCTCGACAAAAGCTTCCAAGTCCGTTTCACGGCCAACGCTCAATTCTACGCCGAAAACGCCCGACCGACTGATGTAACCCTCCCGCTGGAGCCGGAGAGAATGACGCTCAGCGGCATTCTGTACCGGGTCGAAGACGAAAAGGACATCGCCAGCTCCTATCCCCAGTACGCCGGTACCCCGGAGGCCGGCCAGGCAGTGGAGGTCGTCCTGTCCGAATACCTCACTACCGCCTTTCCCGCATCCGAACTCCGCCATCAGACCAGCACCGACGCTGGCGGCCGGTTTACGGTCGAGCTCCTGCCCGGCCTGTACGGGGTCGTCCTGCCGGACCTGGACGGCTACTGCGGCAGCGAAGCCAACCTGCAGGACGCCAACCACCCGGAGGACTTCAGCTCGGATTACCACGCCTGGCCTTACTACCAGCTTTGGCCGTATAGCTATGAGTCCGCTATCGCCTTCAAAGATCGCGGATTTATGAACAACGAACCCCTCTCGGACATCGGCGGGCTGCCAGCCTCATCCGGACAAGCGCTCACCGGCAATTTCATCGTTCGCAAAACCGAATTCACCTACCCGGTGGAGATCAAACAAGGCTTGGCGGTCCCGACCGAACACCTTGTGGTCGCCGTAGACCGCAGCGGCAGCGCCCCCGCGGTCGTCACCCATCGCTACGACGATATCAACAACGGCGGCCAGCTGACCTTAAGCGGCCCGTCCACCCAGGTGATTGAGCTCTCGGCCGAAGAACCGGTCTTTCGGCACCTGGGGCCGGGGGAATACACCCTGACGCTGACCCACCCCCGGTATCAGCAGTCCTGGACGCCCACCGTCACCTTCTTTAATTTCCCCGCCCCCGGCCTTCTGCCGGCGACAGCTTTCCCGGACGATTACAACAGCACTCAAACCGAAACCGGCCCCAACCCTTGGCCGCTCCGGTCCTGGCAGCCCTACTACCGACCCGAATACGAAATGCCCGGAGCGATCAAGGTAGATACGATGATGACCGCAGAACACCAGGTCCGGGTGTGGAAATGGACCCAAATCGCCAGCGACCCGGTCCAATGGGACTATGTGGCCTACCCTGCACCCGTCTACCCTGCCTTCATCCAAACTCCCGCCACCGGGACGTTGCTTTTCCAGACCGAGCGCCAGCCCAACAATCCTTCGGCCCTCTCCCCCCTGGCCTACGTGCCAGCATCGCAATATGAAGCCTATTTCTGGTGGCCAACCGGAGGGATCCCCTTCGACGACAGCCTGGAACACTGCTTTCAGCTGAGCAGCCGCGCCGACGGCTATCTCAGCGGCGATATTTATCTCGGCGGTCCCAATCCCACCGCCGAAACCAACCTGCCGGAACTCAGCTATACGCTTGCAGTCGAAGCCCGCGACACGAACAACCACGCCTATGCGATCGATAATGTCGCTATCAGCCTCAAGGTTGGTTCCTCCACCCAGACTTTTACCTCTGGTCAGGTTCTGACCGGTCAAACCGGGAATATCAGTCAGATCAGCGTTATGAGCGCCGTCAGCCCCTACTGGACCTATAGCTACGATTACCGGACCGAGCTGACTGTGGCGGATGGGACGCCAACGGTCAAAGTCATCGCCTATATGAACGCCAGCATCGGTATCGAAGGCGAGGTGCTATCAAGCCGCACGGGCCAGCCGGTGACCGATCTGATCGTACGCCTGGAAAATACTCCGGGCAGCACTCCGGTCAGTACAGTACCGCTCCGGGTGGCTGACGGCAGGTTCGGCAACCAGTTCGGCCTCTCCTCCCAGCCCCTGCTCCTCAGCCTCGAAGCGCCGGGTTATGAGCCGGTCCGCCGCATCCTCGACCCGGCGGCAGCGGTCGCCAATCCGAACGGGGACGCGCAAAAACCGCTCGTACACCTCTTCACCGGCTCCAACGCCTTCCGCCTGGTGCCGCTCGCCCAGCCGGACATCCGCGAAGAGACGTTGACGATGGATCGTTTCGGTGCGTTTATCCCCGGGGTGCGCCGCAGCGGGAACGAGAATACTCTGAACCTCCTTAACAACACCGCCGCCGAAACGGCGCTGACTATGACCTGGAGTATGCAGGTCCAGCTGGCTCCGGCCTATACCCTTGACCTGCCCCGGGTAACCCCGGAGGGCACCTTTGGAACCGAGGCCGTCGCGATCAACGACGAGATCGCTCAGGTCTGGGTCATCGACCGTCGCTCGTTTGCCGACTCGTCCTATCCGCCCGAGCCCGCGGCGGTGGACTTGCCATCCACCGAGGGCGAAGAATACGACCCGCAGCAGTTGCTCCGGTGGCTGCAGGATTTCCGCGCCGGAGCAATCGAAGACCTGGATCAAGTCTACGCGGTTCAGGTCCCGACGAACGCGATTTTGGCACCGGACGAAAGCGGTCTCCAGACCATCACCGGGCAAATCCCCCTCTGGAATCTGCCTCCGGATGATTTCCGTCCGTCCTTCGTCGTAATCACCAAGCTTGGTGCCGGCACCGTCTATGATTTTGACTACCAGGAAAGCCCTCTGGCCGATCTACCGGCCGAGGTCCCGGCGGAGCGCGCCCTGGTCGGCATCCGATTGCCGCCATGGTTTGCCGCGGTGGTCGATACCGCGAGTTACGCCGCCACCGCTTCCTCCGTCTTCGGCGACGCCGCCCGGGAGCAAGTGCAGAACCGAACTCCCTCTGGTAGCCTGATGCCCATCGGCACCTGCACCGCCGCCATCACCGTCGGCCCCAACAACTGCCTGAACTACGACTACAACCTCGGGATCGAAATGGTCCACGGATCCAAAACCCCCGCCAACGGTATGCTGTCCGCCGCGCCGGGGATGCTCGGATTCAGCGTGATCGGGTCGCTCGCCGCCGCTCTGGATGGGGCCGAGCACCGTTTCTCCATCAATACCGCCGCCGGTCTGGGTGCCTCGGCCGTTGACGCCGGCCGGCTCGTCCCGAATGCCTTTGGTAAGCTTGGGGTGACGGCGGAATTCGACCCCTTCCCCCAGGGTATGTTCGAGCTCGGCGACGATTTTGTCTTTGACGAGGCCAACCACCCCCTGGAACGAGCGGTCATCTACAAGGGCCGGGGTGAAGTGGGGGTTAAGTTTAAGGCGAGCGGTTTTCAGCTCCTCGGTCCGATCCCCAAGGTCGGCTGGGTGCTCCTGGCCCTGAAAAATTCCGGGGCTTTGGATGTCGGCGCGGTCGCCAAAGGCTTGGTCGGAGTGCGCGGATATCAGGAGTTTAAAACGATCTACCCCCAGGATATCGAGCACTACACCATCACCGACGAAACCGGCGGCGGGATAGACCGGCAGCGGCAACGCAACTTCCTGGGCGGACAGCGCGATCCCCAAATCAGCGAAGAAAGTCCCCGGCTTGCCCAGATGTCTGAGGCCGAAAAAGAATGGCTGGGTCTCAAGGACGACGCCAAAACGGCGCTCGACATCAGCGTCAACTACGGGATGGGGTTGTATGTGACCACCGCCGCCGGCAATGTCGGAGCCGAGGGGGCGCTCGAGATTGCCGGAGATGATAGCTGGACCAGCAAGCCGTCCCTGATCGTGACCATCAACCCAGACGGAGATGCCCCCGTCATCACCGAGGTCAAGGGCGATGTCCGGGCGACGGCGGATTTGTATGCCCGCCTCTGGATCGCCACTTTCCAGAAAAATTATGTGTGGGCCTCGATTCCCATCGACTACCAGTTTGGCACCGAACCCAGCTTCAGCCTTATTCCGATGCAGATCACCACAACCAGCACCGACCGGAACGATTATTCGACCTCCATTTTTTATGGCACCCCAACTCTGATCGTGGATCAGTTCCTGCCGATCGGTGATTATGCCACCGATAGTTCCGGCAGCGCTGCGTTTACGTACACCGACCTCGAGACCAATGGCGGGAGGATGCGCCTGCTGGCAAGCGAAGGCACGCTCGCCAGCGATGCGGGGGTTTGGTCTTCGCCCGCCGTCATCACCGCCACCGACGGGGCCATCATCAGCCACGACCTGGTCCGCCTGGACGACGGTTACCTCGCGGTCTGGGCAGAAATTGCC
>CAZHIT010000203.1:0-589 GCA_964533125.1 uncultured Candidatus Sumerlaeota bacterium | reverse complement strand
CGCCGACTTGGGACAGGTCACCCCGCCGGCGCAGCTCAAATTCGCCCGGGGCGACCAACAAGGCACGAACTGGAGTGCCCCGCAGCTAGCTGCCACCCTCACCGCCGTACCAACCGGGACGGAGCTGGTGCGGCAGGGCGCAAGCGCGGTCTTGATCTTCCAGGCAAGCCATAACGGCCCCGCCGCCACCGACCGTAGCCTGAACGCCCTGACCTGGGACGGCACCGACTGGGGCCAGCCGGCGGAACTCCTTGCCCCAACTGGATTTAAGGGACTGGCCGCAGCGCCGGCCGGCAGCGGCGCCGATGCGCCGGTGCTGATCGCCTATGTAAACAGTGAAGATGAATTGCATACCCTGGCCTGGGACGGCAGCAACGTGACCGATAGCCGCCAGCTTAGCGCGGCAGCTGGCCCGGCCATAGCTCTGGTCGGCACAGACGACGGCAATCTTAACCTGTTTTGGTCCGGACTTACCACGGGTATCGGGATGTACCGCTACACTGGCGGTAGTTTTACCGACCTGGGCCAACCCTTCCCCGCCGCCATCCCCATAGAGCTGGCCGCCCGGTCGGTGGACGCTGATCAGATC
>CAZHIT010000202.1:836-4907 GCA_964533125.1 uncultured Candidatus Sumerlaeota bacterium | reverse complement strand
TGATTATGGCGTTATAGACCAGGCGCACGATGACCGTGAGGGGAATCAGCAGAACCGAGCCGATGATGTACAAGAGCAGCAGACCGAAGACATAGGCAATGATGGCGCCGTACTCCACTCCCCCACCTCCGTCCTCTGATGGATGCCTTTGGTTGTCTTACCTAAATATACAGCAATGCTCCCGTCATTATGCCTGCCTGGTCAAAAAGGTGACGATTAAAAATCGGTTCCGACCGGGGTCACCCGCACCGGTGGTACGGCGCGGACCGGCGATTGACCGACACCCTGCGCCCGGGCTTGCTTGAACAGGTAGACATATTTTTTCTCCGCCGCCTCCAGCAAAAAAATGGCGTGGTCGATTAAGTCCGGGTCGGTCACGCTGTTAAAATAAGCCCGGGCGCTGTCCCATTCCTGCCTGGCCTGGTCCGCCAGGGTTAGAATATCCGGCTCCGGCCGGACCGGGTTACTCTCGGCCGCCGGCAAAATCTCCCCGGTCAACAACGCCAACATTTTAAGCCACCCCCGCATCACTATGCCACCCCCGCTTGCTATTGGCTCTCCTGCCTCCATGCTTATGCCGATGAAGGAGGAAACTTGCCCCTTAACATTATTCCATAATTTACCTGGTTTATGCCGGGGCAAACAAAAAAAGCAAGACCATCGTCCTGCTTTTCGGGGGCATCATTCCGTTAAACCTCCCGGCGGCCCTCCATCGCTTTGGTCAGGGTAACCTCATCCGCGTATTCCAGATCCCCACCGACCGGGATCCCCCGGGCAATGCGGGTGACTTTGACCCCCAGGGGTTTGGTCAGCCGGGCGATGTACATGGCCGTAGCCTCCCCTTCCACCGTCGGGTTGGTGGCCAGAATAATCTCCTGCACCCGACCATCCTTCAGACGCGCGAGCAGTTCTTTGAGGCGGATATCCCCGGGCCCAATCCCGTCCATCGGCGAAATCAGGCCGTGCAGGACGTGATACAAACCGCGGTACTCCCGGGTCCGCTCCATGGCCACCACGTCCCGGGGGTCGCCGATGACGCAGATGGTGGCCGGATCCCGGGCCTGGTCCTGGCAGATGCTGCAGGGGTCCGCCTCGGTTAAGTTGCCGCAGACCGAGCAATAATTGGTCTTGGTCTTGGCTTCCACAATCGCTGCGGCAAAGCTCCCGGCCTCTTCCAGGGTCATCTTCAGCACGAAAAAAGCCAGCCTCTGAGCCGTTTTGGGGCCAACCCCGGGCAGGGCGTTGAATTTTTCGATCAGTCGGGCCATCGATTCCGAATAGAACACCGGTCCACCCCGTTTCTGGCGTTAAAAAATCCCCGGTAACTTCATCCCGCCGGTGAGTTTACCCATTTCCTGTGCTACCATTTCCTGGGCTTTGCGCAGGGCTTCGTTCGCCGCCGCCACAATTAAGTCCTCGAGCATTTCGACGTCCGCCGGGTCCACCACCGCCGGCTGGATTTTGATCGCCTTGATTTCCGGCTGACCGGTCGCAACTACCGTGATCACGCCGCCCCCGGCGGTGGCTTCCACCGTTCTCTGCGCCAGTTCTTCCTGGAGGCGGGTCATTTCCGCCTGCATCTTCTGGACCTGCTTCATCATTTTGTTCATGTCGCCCATACCCGGCATCGTTTACTCCTCCTTATTTACGGCGCCTCAGTCGTTTTCCATAACGTGCCCGCCAAAAATATCGATGGATGCGTTAAAGGCCTGGTCGGTGTCCGCCTCCGCCACCTTCGGGTCTTCCCCCGGCGCGGTGGTCGGCGGCAGGGAATCGGCCGTCGGCGGTGCCGCGATGATGCAGACGACCCGCAGTTGGGCCTTCAGGACATTGCGAACGGTCTGCTCCACCACCTGCCGGTTCTCCGGTTTTTCGATCTGCTCTTTGTGGAAGGGATACTTAAAGCTGAGGGTGAGCGTGCTGCCGTCGCAGTCCACCGGCTGGCCTTCCACCAGCAGCGCGTGCACCGGTCGCCGGGTCTTTTTTATCCCATCCAGAATCCGGCCCCATTCCCCGGTAACCCGCGCCAAGGTGAGGGGCGCGACGGGATCGGCTGGCGGCGCCGGCTCAGATGCCTCGCTTAGGTCCGGTTCTTTGGCGGACTTAGCCGTGGTGGGTAAAATCACCGGTTCGGCCACTATGGGAGCGGGAGCCTCCCGGGGTGGTGCTTTGGCTGCAGTTGACCCGGCTGGCGCGATGCGTTCCGGACGGGTTTGAGGCACTTTAGGCGCTGCTGCCGCCGGAATGGATCCGGTGGTTACCGCCTGCTCCAACCGCTCCAGCCTCTGGACGATCTCTGGCAGTTCCGCCCCGGGCACATAGCTGCACAGGCGGAGCAGCGCCGCTTCCACCAGCACCCGGGGCTGGGTGGTGAGGCGCAGGCCGTTTTCGGCCTCGGCCAGGGCATCGATACAGTGCAGCAGCAAACCGGGGGGATACTCGCCGGCCTGCCGGACCAGGCGTTCCCGGTCCGCGGCATCGGCCTCCCAAATCGGACTGTCCGCGCCGCAGGTCTGCACCAGCAAAAGCTGGCGGTAGTGATCGAGCATATCCAGGATGAACTCTTTTAAATCCTTGCCGCTGTTCACGATTTCGTGCAGGAGGCGGAGCGTTGGCCCCACTTCCCGGCGCCGGATGTAGTCGGCCAGGGTGAGCTTGGTGTCGGCGCTCACCGTCCCCAGGAGGATCAGCAGGTCCGCCGCCGTGAGTTTATCGCCGCCAAAGGCTGTGCCCTGCTCCATCAGCCCCAAAGCGTCCCGGAGCGAGCCTTCGGCGCTCCGGGCAATGAGGTTAATCGCCGCTTCTTCTACGCTGAGTTTCAGATGGGCGGCGACCGCCCGCAGCCGCTCGGCCACCTCAGGTGCGGTCAGACGGCGAAAGTCAAAGCGCTGGCAGCGCGAGAGGATGGTCAGCGGCAGTTTGTGCGGTTCAGTCGTCGCGAGCAAAAAGACCACGTGCGCCGGCGGCTCCTCTAAGGTTTTGAGCAGCGCGTTAAAGGCTTCCGTGGTTAACATATGCACTTCGTCTATTATGTATACTTTGTACCGTCCCTCGGTGGGGGCGAAGCGGACCTTATCCCGCAGGTCGCGGATCTCGTCGATGCCCCGGTTGGAGGCGGCGTCGATCTCCAGCACATCCAAGGAACTCCCGGCGGTAATCCGCTGGCAGCGGGAGCAGACATTGCAGGGCTCCGTCCCTTCCCGGTGCTCGCAGTTAAGGGCTTTGGCCAGGATTTTGGCCACGCTGGTCTTGCCGGTGCCCCGGGGGCCGCAAAACAGGTAGGCATGGGCGATCCGATCCTGGCTGATGGCGTTTTGCAGGGTCTTAAGCACCGGCGCCTGCCCCACCACGCCGCGCCAGTCCTGGGGTCGCCATTCCCGGTATAAAGCCAAATGCGCCATCACTACCACCTCAATCTTCATGCCGCCGGCCCGGCCCAAATGTGTCCACGGGGGAGAAATTCGCGCTCCCGGCCGGCATTTCCTGTCCGGCCCGATAAGAAAAAAGATGGCCGCGGCCATCCGGGAGAAAATATAAAGGCCGTGCACCAGCCTTCGACAATTAGCTTCCAGGCGATACCGCAGCAGTTAACTCGTCTCAGGTATACCCGCGGCACATGCAAGGGCCGATTTACCGCTGCTCCCTTCCGGGCCTGACGGGGTTCACCGGTTTACATTGCGCAGGACCCAAGCTTCATCGCCACTTACCGCGGCCGGGCCCTAAAAGCCAAAGCCTCGGAGCCGGAATTGTACCCTGCTCTAGCGGGTTGCAGGTTCAGGGCACCGCTACCTCCCCGTCTAGCACGGCCAAGGATAAACCGGGTAAAAAGGGTTCCAAAACTGGGTTTGGGGTTGCCGGGATCTCAGGCAACACATCCGCTGGGACAAATAAAATGGCGGAGAGAGTGGGATTTGAACCCACGGTACAGTTTCCCGCACACACGCTCTCCAGGCGTGCCTCTTCAGCCGCTCGAGCATCTCTCCGCGTGACCAGCTATGAAGTTAAAAATATGGCGGAGAGAGTGGGATTTGAACCCACGGTACAGTTCCCTGCACACTCGCTTTCGAGGCG
>CAZHIT010000202.1:0-826 GCA_964533125.1 uncultured Candidatus Sumerlaeota bacterium | reverse complement strand
TTCTTCCTCCAGAATCCCGGGCCTAACCTCTACCTGGTGGTTAAACCGCGGGTCGGCTAAAATATTAAGGAGTGAACCCACCGCACCGGCCTTGGCGTCGAAAGCTCCGAACACCAGCCGTTTTACCCGGGCCAGGAGCAAAGCTCCGGCACACATCGGGCAGGGTTCAATCGTAACATACATAGTGGTTCCGCTCAGTCTCCAGCCGCCCAAAGCGGCGGCGGCGGCACGAATCGCGATGATCTCGGCGTGGGCAGTCGGGTCGCTCGTGGTTTCCCGCCGGTTATGCCCCCGGCCAATTACCTGCCCCTCGCGGACTAATACGGCCCCGATGGGCACTTCCGCTAGCTCGTACGCCTTGCGGGCCTCGGCCAGCGCTTCCCGCATCATCGCTTCGTCCATCGTCCCACCCCGGTTGGGCCGCGCCCGGAAATTATGGCGCCCCCGGAGAGAATCGAACTCCCGACGCAGGGCTTAGGACGCCCTCGCTCTATCCACTGAGCTACGGGGGCGGGGTAAAAATGGCGCGCCCGGCAGGATTCGAACCTGCGACCTCCAGATTCGTAGTCTGTTACTCTATCCAACTGAGCTACGGGCGCACATATTGATGGCGGAGAGATCGGGATTCGAACCCGAGATACAGGTTTTAGCCCGTATAATCGCTTAGCAGGCGATCGCCTTCGACCTACTCGGCCATCTCTCCAAACCAAATACTATTAAATTGAGCATAGTAATTTTACCTTAAACCAAGATGTTTGTCAAGGCGGACATGCTGCCCAAAGACGGCAACCGCCGGTAATGCAGGCAATAATTGGCAGTGGCGGAG
>CAZHIT010000201.1:0-4937 GCA_964533125.1 uncultured Candidatus Sumerlaeota bacterium | reverse complement strand
GTCAGGTCCAGCCTGCCAGCGGCGATATTTTCATCAGTCACACCCATTGGGACCACATCCAGGGTTTCCCTTTCTTCGCGCCGGCCTTCCTGAAGAGCAGCCGTTTCGTCCTCTACGGCGAGCCGAAGGTCGATCGGGACTTTTCCCAGTTAATGCGGGGGCAGATGATGTTCCCCCACTTCCCCATCCCCCTGGAGCAGATGGGCGCCGAAATCAGTTTTGTCGAAATTCAGGCCGGGCAGGCCATTGAGCTCGACACGGTCACGGTCCAAACCTGCCGCAGCCACCATCCCAATGGCTGTACCGTCTTCCGGGTTGACTATGGTGGCAAGTCCGTCTGTTACCTGTCCGATACCGAGCACGGCAGCGAGTTAGACCAGCAACTAATCGCTTTCGCCCAGGGGGCAGATGTGGTGATCTATGACGCCAACTACACCGACGCCGAGTACGCCGGTCAGGGCGGCCTGCCGCCCCGCCGGGGTTGGGGGCACTCCACCTGGCAGGAAGGGATCAAGCTGGTCCGGGCTGCCGGAGCCAAATGCCTGGTGCTGTTTCACCACAGCGCCGAGCGAACCGACGCGGAGCAGGCGGTAATCGAAGTTCAGGCCCAGCGGGAATACCCGAACTGCCTCGCGGCACGGGAAGGGATGGTCTTGCCGGTATGAGAGACCTGACTCCGGATATGCTCAGCCAAATCACCGAACTCCTGGACATCGGTATCGCGCTCACGGCGGAGAAAAATCACAACCGCCTCCTGGAGCGCATCCTAACTGAGATCCGCAGCATTACCCGGGCGGACGCCGGTACGCTGTACTTAAGTGAGGGCAATCAACTGCTGTTCAAGATCATCCACAACGAAACCTTAAACATCTTCCAGGGCGGTGACGGCGAAAAGATCGAACTGCCCCCGGTGCAGATGAACCGGAGCAACGTTTCGTCCTATGTCGCCCTCACCCGCCAGACCGTCAACATCGCCGATGTATACAACAATAGTGAGTTCGATTTTTCCGGGCCCCGGCGTTACGACGCGATGACCGGGTACCGTTCCCGCTCTATGCTGGTGCTGCCCCTGCAGAACAATGCCGGCGAGGTCATCGGCGTCATCCAGCTGCTCAACGCCAAAGACGACGCCGGGGAGGTCATCGCTTTTTCACCCCATCTGGAGAAAATCGTCACCGCCCTCGCCTCCCAGGCCGCCATCTCCATCAGCAATATGCAGTACATCGAAGAGATTAACAACCTGTTTCATTCTTTCGTCCAGGCCATGGTCACCGCCATCGACGCCCGGACCCCCTACAATGTCAACCATACCCGCAACATCGCCGTACTGGCCCGCGCTCTGGCCGGCTTCATCAATACGGAGCCGGCGCTGCAAACCAGGTTTGGCCCCTTCAACCAGGACCGGACCGAACAGTTGGTGATGGCCGCCTGGCTCCACGATATCGGCAAAGTCGCGGTCCCTTTAAGCATCATGGACAAACCGACCCGTTTGGGCGACCGCTTTGAGTATGTCTGTCAGCGTTTTGACCTGATCGAAGCCTGTACCCGCCTCGCCGGCGGCACCCCCGAACAGGTCGCCGCTGTCCGGGAGGCCCGGGACCTGGTCACCCGCACTAACCAGCCCTCGGCTTTCGTGGACCCGGAGACCGCTGCCCGCCTGCAGGGCGTGGCCGAACGGACCTTTACGGACCTCACGGGGCAAACCCAAGCCTGGCTCACCCCGGCGGAGCTGGCCGCCTTGTCCGTCGCCCGGGGGACGCTGACGGCGGAAGAGCGCCTGATTATGGAAAGCCATGTCACCATCACCCAGCGCATCCTGGAGAAGATCAGTTTTAACCAGAAGTACCGGAATGTGCCCGGTTGGGCCACCGCTCACCACGTACTGCTGGACGGCACCGGTTATGGGCCTAAACCCTGGGAAGACGTCCTGCCGGTGGAGGTGCGCATTCTGACCATTCTCGATGTCTACGATGCCCTCACTGCATCCGACCGGCCATACAAGCGGGCTATGCCCAAAGATAAGGCTCTCGATATCCTCCGCAAAATGGCCGCTGATGGGAAGATGGACACCGACCTGGTGGAGGCGTTTATCCAAAGCCGGGTCTGGTCAGAAGCCGTAACGCCCGCCGGCGCCTGATAGCCCGCAGCGGAACTGGATCGGGATATGGGATAGAGGTGAACAACCATGCGCACTAAACTCCACCATCTGACGATCGTTCTCCTGCTCCTGTTTACGGTGTTCGCTTACTTCAACACCTTTGAAACCATCGAGCATCGGCTGCAGGACCGTCTCTACCAAACCGGCGGCACGGTCGATACCCAAATCGTCATCATCGGCATCGATGAGCCAAGCTTAGAGCGGCTGGAGCGGTGGCCCTGGCCCCGCCGCCGCTTCGCCGAACTGATTAACCTGCTGGCCCCAGCCCGTCCGGCGGTCATCGCCGTGGACGTGATCTTCTCCGAACCAGCCGCCGACCCCGCTGACGACGCTGCCCTCGCCCAGGCCATCCGGGACTTCCCGGCCGTGGTGGTGCCGCTCTACGGCGTGTTCCCCGCGTATTCCCGCGCTGGGAATCTGGTGCCGGACAGTCTGGTCACCCCGGTACCCAGCCTGGCCGAGGCGTCCATCCCGGGGCACATCAATACCTTTCCGGACCCGGATGGGATTGTCCGCCGGACCGCCCTGTACTTTGACTACGCCGGGACCAGGCTCTACAGCTTCAACTGGCAAAGCTATACCGCCTTTATGCATAACACCGCTCAGACCCCGGTCAGCCTGGATACTATCCCTTTGGACAGTTGGAACCGGATGCACATTGACTATACCGGCAAACCGGGCGAGTTTGAGTGCATCTCCTTCCACCGGGTGCTGGACGGAGAGATCCCGCCCGAGTATTTCACCGACAAAATCGTCCTGGTCGGGCCTTACGCCGCCGGGCTGGCCTTCAGCGACTACTATTTCGCTCCCACCGAGCCTCAGGCCCCCATGTTCGGGATCGAAGTCAACGCCAATATCATCCAAAACCTGCTCACCGGCCGGTTCCACTCCCCCTTGCCGTTCGGCCTCACTCTGCTCATCCTGGGCATTTGCGCTGCCCTCGGATATTTCGCTTTCCAGCGGTTATCGCCCTTGCCGGCCTTCCTGACCTTGGCCGGGAGCGCCGCCCTTTATCTTGCCGGCGCCAAACAGCTCTATGACGGCGGGTATATCGCTCCCCTGTTTTATCCCCTGGCGCTTTTAGGTCTGCTCTATCTGCTCACCCTGGCTTACCGCTATCTGGCCGAACTGCGGGAACGGCAGCGGGTTACCGGCATCTTTGGCCGGTATGTGGCGCCCCAGATCGTGCACGAAATCCTCAAAGAAGGCGAAGCCGGGCTGCAGTTAGGGGGCATCCGCCGCGAAGTCACCGCCCTGTTCGTGGATATCCGGGGATTTACTCCCCTGTCCGAAAAGATGACCCCGGAAGAAATCGTCGGCATCCTCAACGAGTACTTAGACCTCTGCGCCCGCGCCATTTTCCAGTACGAAGGCACCCTGGACAAATTCATCGGCGACGCCACCATGGCCCTCTTCAACGCCCCTCTGGATTTGGATGACCACGCTTACCGCGCCGTCCGGGCGGCTCTCGCGATGCGGGAAGGCTCGGCGGCACTGCAACAGAAATTAGAGGAAAAATACGGCCGCTCCGTCTCCTTTGGTATCGGCATCAATACCGGCTTTGCGGTCGTCGGCAATATCGGCGCCACCTTCCGGATGGACTATACCGCGATTGGCGACACCATTAATACCGCCGCCCGGCTGGAGAGCAACGCCAAACCCGGTCAAATCCTGTTAAGCCAGGCCACCTACGACCGGGTGAAGGACCGGGTGGACGCCGCTTACCTAGGCGAGTACACCATGAAGGGTAAACAGCAGGGCATTCCCGTCTATCAACTGGAAAGGGTGAGGTGATTACCGTGCAACCAATCCGCGCCAGAACCTTGGTTTCCCTCTTGCTGCTGGCCACGTTCTTGCTGACCGCAGCCATCCCGGTGCTGGGGGCCGCCACCCAAAAAGCCGCCACCATCACGGAACTGACCGGCCAGGTCAACATCCGCAAAGCCGGCGGCGAAAAAACCTTCAAGGCCTTCAAGGGCATCAATCTCGTCCAGGGGGACACCGTTATTACCGGTCCGGAATCTACCGCCAACCTCCGCCTGGACGAGGCGACGGAGGTTAAGATTGCTGCCAACAGCCAGATTATGATTAGCGAACTGATTCAGTCGCTCAAGGATGGGAAGGAAAATACCGCCATCAGCGTCATCGCCGGCGGCCTCTGGGTCAATGTCCGGGAGGCCCTGAACGCCGATTCGCAGTTTTCCATCCGCACCCCCACCGCCATTATGGGCGTCCGGGGCACCAAATTCTACGTTTTTGTCGGCGACCAGCGCACCGAGATTGACCTGGTGGAAGGCCGCCTCACGGTCACCTCCGTCCGGCCGGTGCAGCAGGAAGATGGCACCGTGGTCGAAGAACCGGTCACCACTATTCTGGAGACGAACCAAAGCCTGTCGGTGGCCGAACGGGCGAACGAGGCAGCGGACTTCCTCATCAGCACTCTCGAGCAGGATGAACTGGACGTCTTCGTCCTGGAGGCAATCCTGGCCCTGCCCGTCGCGGAGCAGACTGGCATCAGCCCAGAACTGCTGGAGAACATCGCCCAAGTAGTCGAGGAGAAAAAGGCCGGGCAGCCGCCGGTCGTAACCCCGGAAGAACCGCCCGCCCCACCGGATCCGCAGTATGAGGGCACCGGGGGCAACAGCCGGCCTGAGCGCCGCCCGATGCTCATCAGCCACAGCTACCATTTCCAGGACGCCTTCGAACTGACCGCCGGGCTCACCGTCAGCACCACCGCCCGGGATGAAGCCGGTACTATGGCCATCGCCAAATTCACCCT
>CAZHIT010000200.1:3242-4957 GCA_964533125.1 uncultured Candidatus Sumerlaeota bacterium | reverse complement strand
TACGTAATACGGGCCGGCCTGCTGGTTACGGCAGCCTTTTCCCTGGTGGACTTTGCCCTGCGTCGGCTGGGGCTGCCTTCGGCGGTAGCCGCCGGCTGGGATGAACTGCTCCTGCTGGTCATCCTCGCGGCCTGGGGGCTGCGGTCCATCCAGGCGCAGCGCTTGCCCCTGGAGGCGACGCCCGTGCAGCGTCCCTGGCTCGCGGTTGCCGCCGCAGCCCTGGCCTCGATCATCGCCAACCGGGTCCCGGCCGGGATCGCGGTCGAGGCGCTCCGGGTGCTGCTGCAGGCGACCCTGTTCTTTTTCATCGCCGCTAACTTAGTGGAAAGCCGCCGGCAGCTCCGCACCCTGGTTACGGTGATGCTGGTGGCGGTGACGATTGTGGCGGCCTACGGGGTGTACCAGTACGCCATTGGCCTGGAGACCCCGGAGGGCTGGGTGGTTGGTGACTACGAAGCGGCGATTAAGACCCGGGTGTTCTCAACCATCGGAAACCCGAACGCCCTGGGCGGTTATCTCATCCTCTTCCTGCCGCTCCTGATTACCTTGGCCGTCCACGCCGGGAAGACCCGGCTGCGCCTGGTTTACGCCGGGGCGGCGGTGGTGCTCTTCCTCTGCCTGCTGTTTACCTTCTCCCGCGGCGCCTGGCTCGGGTTTTTAGCGGCCATCGTGGTCCTCGGGTGGCTGTTGGACCGGCGCATCCTCGGGATAATGCTGGTTGGCCTGCTGCTTTCGCCGGTCCTTTTGCCGAAAACGATTATTGACCGGATGCTCTTTGCCTTCAGCCCGGTCTACCTGAAAATGAGCTATACCTGGGGCCGCCTGCGCTTTTGGATCATTGCTCTGGAGAAGATCCGGGCGCACCCCTTCTTCGGGGTGGGACTGGGGACCTTTGGCGACACCGTGGCCATGCGGCATAAGCTGCCCGGAGCCATTTGGGTGGATAACCACTACCTGAAGCTCGGGGCCGAGATGGGTCTTTTAGGCCTGGGCGCTTTTCTCTGGATGCTGGCCGGTAGCGTCGTCACCGGCATCCGTTCTCTCCGGCAGGTGCGCGACGGCTTCACCCGGGCGCTGCTGATTGGGGTGACTGCGGGTCTTGTGGCCGTCGCGGTGCAGAACTTCACCGCCAGCATCTGGGAAGTACTGATTGTCGACGCTTATTGGTGGTTTGTGGCCGGCCTGATGGTGGCAGCAGTGCGTCTCCCACCCGCAGGTGACCCGGCCGAGTAAAGCTGATCCAGCCGGAATCGAAATCTGTCCGGCTTGGCGATGTAAATGAAGTTACGAACATGAGGGAAGGCCGGCCCGGACGGGGTGAGCAGATCTGCCCCACCAGGCCGAAGTGATCAGGTGATGGGTGAGCGAAAGAAGATTTGGCATATTACGGCGGGAGGCGAACAGGGCGGTGCGAAAACCCATATCCTGTCCCTCCTGCCGAAGCTCGCCGCCGGGGAGTTTGAGGTCCGGCTGGTTTGCTTAAACTGCGGCCCGCTCGCGGCCGAAGGCGAGGCGCTGGGGCTGCCGGTGACCGTGCTCCCCATGCCCCGGGCCTGGGACCTGCGGGTGGTGTACCAACTGGCGCACCGGCTGCGGCAGGAACGGGTGAGCTTAGTGCATACCCACGGAGTGCGGGCAAACTTCTGCGGCCGGCTTTCCGCCCATTTGGCCGGAGTGCCCTTGGTCGTGACCACCGTGCACAGTCTGGTTTCGCT
>CAZHIT010000200.1:0-3232 GCA_964533125.1 uncultured Candidatus Sumerlaeota bacterium | reverse complement strand
ACAGCCGCTGGCACAGTTGGCTTTCTTCCACCGTGGACCGGGCTACCCGGCCGCTGACCCGGTGTTTTGTCGCGGTCTCCGAGGCCCTGGGGCGGCATCTGGTCCAGTCGGGAATCCCGGCGGACCAGGTGGCCGTGATCGTAAACGGCCTGGAACCGCCCCTTGCGCCGGCGGACCCGCCGGCACTCGCGGCGGTGCGGGCCGAACTGGGTATCGGTCCGGACGAAGCGGTGGTGGGCGTCGTTGGCCGGCTGGTGCCGGTAAAGGCATATGACGATTTTCTGCGGGCGGCGGCACTGGTGACCAAAGAGCGGCCGGCTACCCGGTTTTTGGTCATCGGTGACGGTCCCTGTGCCGGTGCGCTGCAGGAGCTGGCGCACAGCTTAGGGATCGCCGACCGGGTAGTGTTTACCGGTTTCCGGCGGGATGTGCCGGCGCTTTTGCCGCTTTTGGATGTTTTTGTGCTGTCTTCCCTGTCCGAGGGATTGCCCCTGGTGCTGCTGGAGGCGATGGCGGCGGGCCGGCCGGTGGTCAGCACCGCCGTCGGTGGGGTGCCGGAAGTGATCGACAACGGGGTTAATGGGTATTTATCGGTGCCGCAGCAGCCGGAAGAACTGGCGGGGCAAATCCTCCGGGTGCTGGGTGACCCGGGTTTAGCGCATCTTTTGGGAGAAAACGCGCAGCGGCGGGTGCAGGAGCGGTTTGGTATCGGGCGGATGGTCGCGGCGACCGAGCGGCTGTACCGGGATTTGCTGGCTGGGGCCAGACAAGGCGGGTGAATCGAGTGAAAGTACTCATAACTGGGGGAGCCGGGTTTATCGGCTCCCATATCGCGGACGAACTGGTCCGGCAGGGCGCGGCGGTGGCAGTGCTGGATAACCTGAGCACCGGGTGCCGGCCGCGGCTTTTTATGCGGCCGATATCCGTTCGCCGGAAGTGAGTGCGGTATTTGACCGGGAGCGGCCGGACTACGTGATCCATCAGGCGGCTCAAATCTCGGTGGCGAAGTCGGTGGCCGACCCGGGGGAGGATGCCGCGGTCAATATCCAGGGGACGCTGAACATCCTGGCGAACTGCCGGCGCTGCGGCGTCCGCAAAATCGTGTTTGCCTCCTCGGCGGCGGTGTACGGCGAGCCGGAAGCTCTGCCGATCGGGGAAGACCACCCCTGCCGTCCCCAGTCGCCCTACGGGATCACCAAGCTCGCGGCCGAACAGTACCTGGCCGTCTATGCCGCGAACTACGCCCTGCCCTACACGGCGCTCCGCTACGCCAATGTGTACGGACCGCGCCAGGTGCGGAGCGGCGAGGGCGGGGTGGTGACCATCTTTATCGACGCCCTGCTGGCCGGGGAGGATTTGGTCCTGCACGGCGACGGGGGGCAAACCCGGGATTTTATCTATGTGGCGGATGTCGCCCGGGCGAACCTGGCGGCGCTTAGGGGCGGCGACAACCGCATCTGCAATATCAGCGGGGGGGAAGAGACCGGCATCCGGGAGCTGGCCCAAACCTTAAGTGAGCTGGCAGGCATCCCGGCGGTCTTGCGGCGTGGCGAGTCCCGTCCGGGGGACCTGCGGCGGAGCAGCCTTGCAAACACGCGCGCTAAGAAAGAACTGGGCTGGGCGCCGCAGGTGGCTCTGGCCGATGGTCTTGCGTCAACCATTGCTTACTTCCGGGGGACGGGAGGCGGAGCGGATGCGGCGCGATGACCCCATCGTCTGCCTTTCGGCCGTGGACTGGGACGGGCTTTGGGCCCGCCCCCAGCAGTTGATGGCGCGCTTTGCGCGGGACGGCCGGGTGCTGTATATCGAGCCGCCGGTTACCCTCCTGTCGCCTCTGAAAAATCCGGCGCTCTGGGCGCGGTGGGGCTGGTGGCGGCAGGGGCCGCGGGCGGTGGCGGCCAACCTCTGGGTTGCGGCGCCGCCGGTGCTCCTGCCCTTCGGCAGCCGGTACCGCTGGATCAACCGTATCAACCAGTGGCTGTTGGGTATTTACCTGCGCCGGGTGGTGCGGCGTTTAGACCTGCGGGATCCGGTGCTTTGGACTTATCTGCCTAACACAGCCGACTTGCCGGAGCTGCCGGGTCAGTCGCTCCTGTGCTACGACTGCGTGGACGAGCACTCGGAGTTCAGCGGTTTCTCGCGGGAAATGGTATTGGCGATGGAGCGGGACCTGCTGCGGCGGGCGGATGTCTCCTTTGCCTCGGCCCGGTACCTGTACGAAACCAAGCGGGAGTACGCCCGGCGGATGTACTTGGTCCCCAACGCCGGCGAGGTGGAGCATTACCGGGCAGCGGCGGCAGGTAAATTGCCCCGGCCAGCGGATCTGTCAGACATAAAAGGAATAATCATCGGATTTATCGGCGGGGTGCATGATTGGATTGACCTCGCGACGGTTCGGTTTCTGGCGGAAACGCACCCGGAATGGGATGTTGTGATGGTGGGGCCGGCCCATACTGCAGTGGGATCGCCGCTCCCGAATCTGCATTTTTTAGGCATGAAGCCCTACGCTCAACTGCCGGCCTACCTGCAATATTTTGCGGTGGGCCTCATCCCCTTCAAAATCAGCGCGCTCACCCGGAATGTCAATCCGGTGAAATTGTACGAATACCTGGCCGCCGGCAAACCGGTGGTGGCTTCGCCGCTACCGGAACTCCTTCCCTTTGGGGAGATGGTGTACCTGGCCGCCAACCGGGAAGAGTTCCTCGGTGCGGTGGTACAGGCCTTGCGGGAGGACAGCCCGGAGCGGCGGCAGCAGCGGTTAGAAGCGGCAGCGAAGCACTCCTGGGAGGCCCGGTACCGCGAGATGCGGGAGGTGCTCGTCCGTTCCCGGGGGCGGGAAAGCGGGCGCGGGGCGGAGGGGTCAGAGTATGGCGCCTAAGATTTTGGTGCTGGGCTTCTACGGTTACGATAATACCGGCGACGAGCTGATATTGCACGGAATGGTGGATACCCTGCGCAGGACCATCCCGGGGGCGGTCATCACCGTCTGCTCAGCCCAGCCGGAACAAACCGAGCGGCGGTTCGGGGTGAAAGCGGTCTTTGCCGGCCGGCGCCTATCGGGCCTCGCGCCGCTCATCCAGGCGATGCGGGGGACCGACCTGTTCATCCTGGGCGGCGGCGGTCTGCTGCAGGACCGGGAACGGCGGATTATTCCCTATTGGCTCAGCCGGGTCGTCCTGGCGAAGCTGCTGGGTAAGAGGGTTATGTTCTATGCCCAGGGGATCGGGCCCAT
>CAZHIT010000199.1:0-4990 GCA_964533125.1 uncultured Candidatus Sumerlaeota bacterium | reverse complement strand
ACCACCAGGCGGGCACCCAGGGGTTGCGCCGGTGGATGACGTTAATGGAATAGGGCGAAATATGGACTTTGGGACGGCGCTGGTTGCGATAGCTCTGGGTAGGCATGGTCTCCTCCTGCGCGCGTTCTTTAGGTGCATTATTCCCCCTTGGCCGGAGTATATACTACTGCGGCCGGCGCACGCCGCTGCCGGAGCTCGGTTTGGCGGCGGCCCGTTTCGGCTAGACTAAGGCTTTGGAGTGCATGGGCGTGAGAGTGGTGAGGGTAAACATGTGGCTTTATCCGGTAATTGGCGTTGTGCTGGCGGGCTTACTCGCCGCAGCAGGCCGCTTTAGCATCCCGGCGGGCGCGGCGGCGGACGAGCTGACCATTACCGCCGCCGACCGGGTGCTGATTTTTGCGCCCCACGCCGACGACGAGGTGCTGGGCATGGGCGGCCTGATTTATGCAGCCGTCCGCGTGGGCGCCCCGGTGCGGGTGGTGCTGGTCACCAACGGTGATGGCTTTGCCGTGGCGGCCCGGCGCGCTTCGCGCCAGGTGCGTCTGACTCCGGCCGCCTACATCAAGCTCGCCTACCGCCGCCAGGAGGAAAGCCTCCAGGCCCTCGCCTCCTTAGGGCTGCCGGCCGACTGCGTCACCTTTTTCGGCTACCCAGACCGGGGTATCGCCCACCTTTGGCTGGTGAACTGGGAGGAGGGGGAACCCTACCGCTCGCGCTATACCCGCCTCACCGCCTCCCCCTATTATAACAGCTATACCCCCGGCGCACCCTACTGCGGCCAGGCGCTGACCGGGGACACGGAGAGCGTGATCCGCAAGTTTAAGCCCACCCAGGTGTTTTTGCCCCACCCCAACGACGCCCACCCAGACCACTGGGCCACCTACAACTTCGTCCGCTACGCTCTGGAGATGCTGCGGCCGGAAGACCCGGCGCTTTTTGACGACCTCACCCTCGGCCATTACCTGGTGCACCAGGGGCGCTGGCCCTACCCAAGAGGACGGCGGGAGGGAGCCGAAATCCGGCCGCCCCGCTCGCTCGCGCGGCTGGATACGCACTGGGTGGAGTTCTCCCTCAGCCCCGCCGCCGTGCTCGCCAAGTACCGCGCCATCCTGACTTACCGCAGCCAGATATCGCTTATGTTCCGCTACCTGGTGAGCTTCGCCCGCAAAAATGAGCTGTTCGCCCTCCTGCCCGAACCGGTCATCCCGGCGGTGGCCGACGGCCAGATCGCCGCCGACGGCAGCGAAGGCGACTGGGAGGGCATCGCCGCCATCCTGGCCGACCCGGCGGCCGACACGCTATTGCGCCGGGTCCAGCGGAGCACCGACATCGACCGCGTCTACCTCGCGCACGACACTCAAAACCTGTACGTCCGCCTGGACCTGCGCGGCCGCCTCTCGCGCTTCATCACCTACCAATTGCACCTGCGCCTGTTCCCCCCGCCCGGCTCCCCGCTGATTGGTGAGCGCGAAGCTGACCTCGTTATCCGCACCCCCGGTCGCGTCATATTCCAGGCCGGGCGGCGCAGTACCCCGGTGCCGGCGGGAATGCGCTGCCGGACCGCCGGGCGCACGGTCGAGGCGGTGATCCCCCTGGCCGGCCTGGGGTACCCGGCCAAGGTGTTCTTTGGCGCCGAGACGATGCTTGGCTTTGTCCACGCCGACCAGACCGCCTGGCAGGTCGCGGCCCTGGCGGGGGCGCCGGGACCGCCTTAACCCAAGGTGTTATCGAGAAACATCATAATCACGAAGCCGATAAGCAAAGCGTGGGTGGCCAGGCGGGAATTACCGTCCCGGGTCTGCGACTCCGGGATGATTTCGTGGCTGATGACAAAGAGCATGGCGCCGGCCGCAAACGCCAGGGCGTAGGGCAGCACCGGCCGGGCGATCTGAACCAGGCCTACGCCCAGGAGCCCGCCGATCGGTTCGATCAGTCCGGTCGCCAGCGCGACCAAAAAGGCCCGGCTAACCGGGAAGCCCTCCCGGACGAGGGGGAGAGCCACCGCGAGACCCTCGGGCAGGTTCTGGAGGCCGATGCCAATGGCCAGGGATACTCCGTTAATGATATCCCCGTCGCCGAAGCCGACCCCGACGGCCAGGCCTTCGGGGAAATTATGGATGGTAATGGCGATAACAAACAGCCAGATCTTGCGCAGCCGGGGGTTTAAGGAGAAGGACAGCAGGCGGTTTTTTCGGGCGGTCCGCTCCGCCGGTTCTCTGGTATCCAAAGCGTTAGTCAGCAGGTTGGTATCCGGAAAGATTTTATCCACAAAGTCGAGGAAAATCCCCCCGCCCAAAATCCCGTCCAAAGCGATGGTTGCTCCCGGTATGCCGGAACCGCCTTTTTCGATGGCCGGGACGATAAGACTGAAGGAAGTGGCCGCCAGCATCACCCCGGCGGCGGCGCCTAAGAGGGCGTCCAGTAATTTCCGGGTAATCTTCTGGGTAAAGAAAATTGGGATTGCCCCGACCCCGGTGGCCAGGCCGGCCGCCAGGCTGGCCGTAAGCCCCAGACCGACTAAACTGAATTGCGACAGAAATTCGATCATCCGCTAATCCTCCCCCTGTTCCGCTATTTCCATAATAGCGGCCAACCGGGAGAAGGTTACCGGCCGGCGGATTGTCAGATAGTTCCAACGGAGGCATCCCGGCCGGAGTCCCGCCCCGGCGCCGGCTTCACCCCGCAGCCAGCGGTAAGCCAGCCAGGCGATAGCCGCCCACAGGCTAACGACGATTAAAGCCCCGGCCCAGTGCCGGGGCTTTTCCGCGCCGGCCGCCTGTACCCTGGCTTCGGCCAGGACGACGGCCGGGAGCAGGCGACGGACCAGGGCGATACCGAGGGGAAGGATGAGGAGTTTCGCCGGCAGTGGCATCCGGGGGTCGCGGCTGGCGATGGCCAGGGCGGTGATTTCGCCCGGCAGTCTCCGGGCGGCGGCCCGCTATCAGGCCAGGGGGCTGGCTGAGGATGGTTCGCGGTCCAAAAACATACCTCCCCTCGCTCGGGTCATTGCCTCGATTCTACCGCAAACGGGGCAGGAAGAATGCGGGCGGCAGCGAAAGGATAGCTATAAGCCATACGGGTAACTTCTGAATCAGGGAGGCGAAGCAGGCATGGAAGAAAACGAGCGGCAGGTGTATGCGGTCCTGGAGCGCTTGGGGATAGAATACACCTTTCACCGGCACCCGGCGGTGTACACCGTAGCCGAAGCCGAGGCGCTCGAACCGGTGGTGGCCGGGCAGCACGCCAAAAACCTCTTCCTCCGGGGGCCGGCGGGGGAATACTTCCTCGTGGTCATGGCCCCGGACCGGCGGGCGGACCTAAAGGCGCTGGCGGCTCAGGCCGGGGTGGGGCGGCTGCACTTTGCCACTGAGGCTGAGCTTCGGGCTGTGCTGAACCTCGGGCGGGGTGAGGTGACGCCGTTTGGGCTGATTAACGACCCGGAGCGGCGGGTAAGGGTGCTGGTGGACCGGTCTTTAGCCGCTCATCCGATGGTGGGCTTCCACCCCAATACCAACACCGCCACCGTGATTGTGAGCTACGCTGGGTTCCGGCAGTTTTTGGAGTGGAGCGGGCACCGGGTGGAGGATGTGACGGTGTGAGCGTGCGGGGCTTGGGGGACAGTACCCTTGACACACGTCGCCATCCATTCTGTCGTCACCCCGTCCCCCGTTCGTCATCACCAAAATCACCCCCGGGGGGTTGATTTTGCGTAGGGGCGATTCACGAATCGCCCGCCCGTCGTAGCCTTCCCCCGCCGTTCCAACCGGGACGTAGGGGTCGGACGCCGCGCCAGCCCGCCCCGTCGTCACCCCGCACCCTCGTCTCCCCCGTCCCGTAGGGGCGATTCACGAATCGCCCGTGTATGGTGAAAAAGACCGTCCGGGCATGGTTGGGCGGCATGGTCTGGGTGGCGGTGGATAGCGAGATCCTTCGACTTCGCTCAGGATGACCTGCCTGCCAGGGGCGACGCCAGAGCCACGGGGGCAGTCCTTCTGACACGAAATAGAGTCACGGGGACTGTCACCCTGACACGCGTCACGGGAAAAGGCCGGGACGGGGGGTAGGGGAGGTCAAATTAGAACGGCAACCCATTTTGGGCTGCCGTTGCGTATTGCATCTTAAGGCTGATTACCAATGCTGAACGTCCCAGCTCCGCACTCCTGATTATAGGAACAGCCACAGCAAATAGCTGTACGCCGATACAATCACCATAAACGCCGCCAGCACGGGCAGGGTGCGCTTGACCAAATCGATGAATGAAGTGTGGAAAACTTCCACAATGATGGCCAGTCAGAGGTGGGTAGGCGACACCTGCATCGCCATATACGACAGGCACATCAGCAGCACCATCAGCGCGAGCCCTCCGTTTGGAATGGCGGCAAAGGCCAAGGGGAGACCCAGCGCGATGATCGCCTGGGAGCCGGCCACGATGGTCCCAAAGATGAAGATGAGGGCGAAAATGACCACCGGCGGCACGGGCAGGCCGGCAAACAGCGCCGGCAGGCGGCCGACCACCCCGGTATGGGTGAGGATGTCCTTAAAAATCATCACCACGACCGCGCTCCCCACCATCCGCCCCTCAAAGGCGTGGGCGAACATGGGCGAGAGTTCCGACCAGGTAAATTTGTTGATAATGATGGCCAAAGCCACCACCGGCAGCACCGCGTAATACACCGGTACCTTGGCCACGAGGATGATCCCGATGGTCATGGCGATGGTCCACAGGCTGTAGATCAGGTTGCGGATTTCGCGGCCCCGGTCAGCCGAAGCGGGAACACCGGTCGCGGCCGGGATCTTGCGGACATAGAACCAATACCCGAGCAAAAAGAGGACGAACATCATCGGGAGCATCGCCAGCACGAAGGCGGTCATGTCGATCCCGGATAGCTGCAGGGCCAGGATGATTGAGGAATAGGTCGGCAAAAAGGCTTCGGAGATGTGGCGGTAATAGCTGGTGACGAAGGTTTTTTCTTCCGGGCTTAGATAATCG
>CAZHIT010000198.1:373-5008 GCA_964533125.1 uncultured Candidatus Sumerlaeota bacterium | reverse complement strand
AAAGGGCAAGCCCGTCCTGCCGATGATCACCTCCTGCAGCCCGGGCTGGATCAAATATATTGAGCATTTCTACCCAGATTATATCGAGCACCTCTCTACCTGCAAGTAGCCCCAGCAGATGTTTGGGGCGCTGGCTAAGACCTACTATGCGGAAAAGGCCGGCATCGACCCGAAGGACATAGTCTCGGTTTCGGTCATGCCCTGCACGGCCAAGAAGTTCGAGGCCGAGCGGCCGGAAATGGAAGGCAGTGGCTACCAGGACGTCGATATTGCCATTACCACCCGGGAACTGGGGCGGATGTTCCGCGAAGCCGGCCTGGATTTTGCTAACCTGCCGGACGAGGACTATGACGATCCCTTCGGCATCACCACCGGCGCCGGCGTGATTTTCGGCAATACCGGCGGGGTCATGGAAGCCGCGCTGCGGACGGTGTACGAAGTGGTTACCGGCAAGACCTTGGAGAAGCTGGAGTTTTCGGGCGTCCGGGGCCTGGATGGGATTAAGGAAGCCACGGTCATGGTGGGCGATCTGCCGGTGAAAGTGGCGGTAACGAGCGGTCTCGGGAACGCGAAGAAGCTGATGGATCTGGTGCAGTCCGGTCAAGCTGACTACCACTTCATCGAGATCATGGGTTTCCCCGGCGGGTGCATCGGCGGCGGCGGTCAGCCGATCCCGACCAACCGGGCGGTCCGCCTGAAACGGGCGGCGGCGGTGTACACAGCCGACGAGCGGTCCACGATCCGGAAGTCGCACGAGAACCCGGCAGTCCAGAGATTGTACGCTGAGTTCCTCGAAAAACCACTGGGTGAGAAATCGCATCACTTATTGCACACCCACTACACGAAGCGGAGCAAGTATCCGAAGGTCTAGACCAAAAGAATGGCGGGGCGGATGGGCGAGAGCCTGTCTGCCCTTTCTTTTTGCCGTGAGGATGGGAGGTCGGGACGGCGGCTGTTTTTACGGGTCAGATGAGATTATCGGAGGTTATCGGTCAGGCTGCGGGTCACCTATCGGCTGCCAAGGTCTGGAGGTCTTTGGCGGTCAAAGGAGAATGCCAGATGATTTTGTTTTGGCACGGTTCGCGCGGATAATGGCAATGCCGGGAGGGATAGCCTGATGCGCCGGCCGGTCAGAGGAGATTGCCGGTTGGCCCAGTTTCAGCCATAGAGCCCAGTTTTCGCCAGCGTTATTGGTGGTAACCCGCCCGAAATAACCGTGGAGAGAGCAGTCTCGACAGTTAAACCCTGAACTATTCGCAATCTACCGTCGTTTATCAGCAGGATAGCGGATTTTGCTTGCCTTTGACTGGATAATGTGGAAGAATAGAAGCGGACTGGCCTGAACTAGCAGGATAATTCGACGGCAAATGTCTAACCTAGTTTCAGCGCCGATTTACCGTGATACAGGGGGTGCACCGCTTGAAAGTGCGGGAATGCGGAGAAAATGAGCGGGAGCGGTTTAACGCTTTTGTGGCCGCCGCGCCGAAGGGGCATTTTTTGCAGTCGTACGAGTGGGGGGAATTAAAGGCCCGGACCGGGTGGAAACCTATCCGGTTGGTGGCGGAGCAGGACGGCGAAATCCGGGGGGCACTGTCCATGCTGCAGCGGCGCCTGCCTTTGCCGGGGAAGTCGATTTTGTACGCGCCGCGGGGGCCGGTGCTGGCGGCGGGAGAGACCAGGGCTTTGGCGGCGCTGGTCGAATATACCCGCGGTTACGCGCGCCGGAGCGGGGCGATTTTTCTGAAGCTCGATCCGGACATCCCGATGCAGGATACCGGGTTCCCGGCGGTCTTACGCCAACTCGGGTTTGTCGGCGGGGCCGGGGGCAAGAATTTCGAGGGTGTCCAACCGAAGTTCGTGTTCCGCCTGGATATCTCAGCTGACCCCGACACCATCTTCGCTTCCTTCGCCCCCAAAACCAGGTACAATATCCGCCTGGCCAGTAAAAAAGGGGTGACGGTAACCGCCGACCGGGGGAAGGATTACCTGCCGGTGTTTTATGCGTTGCTGCAGGAAACCGCCACCCGGGACCGGTTCCTCATTCGGTCTTATTCCTATTTTAATGATATCTGGGATCAGTTCGTGGAGCGGGGGATGGCCAAACTGTTCCTGGCGGAGTACGAGGGCAAGGTTGTCGCCGGGACGCTCGCCTTCATTATGGGGGATAAAGCCTGGTACCTGTACGGCGCCTCGGGTAATCAGTACCGGAACGTGATGCCGAACTATTTGCTGCAGTGGGAAATGATCCGCTGGGCAAAGGAGAACGGCTGCCGGATGTACGATTTCCGCGGTGTCTCCGGGGATTTGAGCGAGGACAACCCGCTGTACGGTCTGTACCGCTTCAAAAAGGGCTTCAATGGTGAGCTAGTGGAGTTTATCGGAGAGTACGATTTGCTCTTTTCTCCGGGCCTGTATTGGCTCTGGCAGCACGGGGAACCGCTGTACCGCCAGACCCGGCATAAGCTGGCGAATGCGGTCAAGCGGATGCTGGGGAAAGGAAGCCAGGACAAGAAACAGGGAGAGGATAACCTTGGTCAGGACTAAGGGAAAGCGGCCAGAGACTACGTGTGACCTAACCCGCTGGGTGGAGGTCGACCTGGATAATCTTGCCCATAACCTGCGGGAAGTCCGCAACTATTTGCCGGCGGCGGTAACCCTCCTGGCGGTGGTGAAGGCCGACGCCTACGGTCACGGCGCGGTGCCGGTAGCCCGGACGGCGCTCTTGGGCGGGGCCAGTTACCTGGGAGTGACCCGGGTGGAGGAAGCGCTGGAGCTGCGGGCAGCGCAGATTATGGCCCCGATACTGGTTATGGGAGCGATTTTGCCGGAGGAAGCCGAAAAAATCGTGGCATACGACCTGACGGCGACGGTGTTTACCGATGATATCGCCGAGCGCCTGGATTATCTGGGGGGTCTCTCCGGCCGAAAGGTGAAAGTGCACATCAAAGTCGACACTGGGATGGGCCGCTACGGCCTGCCGCCCGCCGATACCCTGGAGCTGATCCGGCGGGTGCGGCGCCTTGAGTATATTGAAGTTGAGGGAATCTATACCCATTTTGCGGCGGCCTTCGTCCGGGACAGCCCCTTAACGCGGCAGCAGTTTGCCGCGTTCCAGTCTCTGCTCGCCACCTTAGCCGCCGAAGGACTGACGCCGCAATATCAGCACGCGGCCAGCAGTGCGGCGGCCCTGCGTTATCCAGAGACGGCGCTCTCGATGGTGCGGATTGGGTCCCTGCTCTATGGCCAGGGGCCGGTGCCCGAGATCAGTACGGTGGTGCACCTGCGCCCGACCTGGCAGCTGAAGGCGAGGCTGACGGCGGTCCGGCCGGCTGCCGCGGGGACCAACATTGGGTACGGGCGGGATTTTCACCTGCGCACCGCGACGACCATCGGCGTTTTGCCGATCGGTTTTGCTGACGGGTATTTGGTGCAGTCGGTGAACCGGCCGGCCCGGATGATCGACCTCTTCCGGGAAGTGGTGAAGGATATTGTTAAGTATTTTCAGCCCGGTAAATACGCCGAAACGGTGCTGATTCGGGACCATCGTGCCCCACTGCTGGGGCGGGTGGGGATGCAGCACTGCGTGGTGGACCTGGGAGCGATCCCGGATGCTGCGGTCGGTGACGCAGCGGTGTTGGATGGGAAGCGGTCCACGGTGAGTGCGCGTATCCCGAAGGTGTACCGGCAAGACGGACAGTTGACCCGGGAGCCTTACCGCACGGGGCGGACCGGCAGGCCAGCCGGGCACCACATCGCCCGCCGGCTGGCCGCGGCCACGAAGTCCTGACCAATTAACCGCCGCCTCCTGGCGGCGGTAATTATGGCGGGGAGAATTGCGGGATTGCGTAAAATATAGTATTATCTATACTGGCAGGTGTAAATGGTCAGACAGCCATGAAGGAGGCGGGCGCGTGAGCCGAAGTACTGAAGCGAAGATTAATCTGACGGTGGCCTGGCTGCAGGAGCAGGTGGCACAGTCCGGCACCCGCGGTTTGGTTTTGGGGATCTCCGGGGGAATCGATTCGGCCTTGTGTGCTTTCCTTTGCCAGAGAGCTTTTCCGGCCACATCGCTCGGATTGATTCTGCCCTGCAAGAGCAATGGCCGCGACCGGGAGGACGCCCTGGCGGTGATCGCCGCCTGCGGCATCCGGCACATCGAAGTCGATCTGACCGCTATCCACCAAACAGTGGTGGCAGGCGTACCGGGACTACTGGAACAGGTGCTGCCGGGCCAGGTGACCGGCGCGCAGATTGCCGACGCCAATCTGCGCTCGCGCCTGCGCATGGCGACCCTGTACTATGCCGCCAATGCCCTGGGGTACATGGTGGTGGGTACCGACAACGCGGCGGAGATGTACACCGGGTATTTCACCAAGTACGGGGACGGCGGGGTGGATATCCTCCCGATTGCCCGCCTGAAAAAATGGGAAGTCCGGGAATGGTCCAAGGCCATGGGAGTACCGGCGGCGGTGATCGATAAGGCGCCGTCCGGGGGCCTGTGGGAGGGCCAGACCGACGAAGGGGAAATGGGGACGACTTACGCGGCGATCGACGCTTTCCTGGCCGGGGAGAAAATACCCGACCGGGACCGGGCGACTATCGAGCGGATGCACCGGACGACCGAACACAAACGAG
>CAZHIT010000198.1:0-363 GCA_964533125.1 uncultured Candidatus Sumerlaeota bacterium | reverse complement strand
CGCCCATGCCGCCGGAGTTTTAAGTCTGGCTGGCGGTGGGCGGTTGGCGTAGGCAAGACAGCAAGGCAGGAATGGGAGGAGAGTAGGTTATGTCCGGACATTCAAAATGGGCCAATATTAAACACCAGAAAGCGAAAACCGACGCCCAGCGGGGGAATGTTTTTACCAAGATCAGCAAGGAAATTACGGTGGCAGCCCGGGCCGGGGGCGGCAACCCCGACGGCAACTTCCGCCTGAAACTGGCGATTGCCAACGCACGGGCGAACAATATTCCGAACGACAACATCCAGCGGGCGATTGCCCGTGGTACCGGCGAAGGCGGGGCGGCGGCGTACGAGGAGTTTACCTACGAGGGCTACGGCC
>CAZHIT010000197.1:0-5046 GCA_964533125.1 uncultured Candidatus Sumerlaeota bacterium | reverse complement strand
GTCACGATCCAGATGGCGAGTTCGATGGTCACTACCACCGGCATCAGGCGGAGCACCACCCCGGCGGCGCAGGCCACGCCCCGGCCGCCCTTAAAACGCAGAAACACGGAATAGCTGTGCGCCAGGACGGCGACCCCGCCGCCCAGGATGGCCAGGACCTCCGATCCGCCGTACCGCTGCCCGATGTAAGCAGCGATATAGCCCTTAGCGGCGTCCGCTAAAAGGACAATCAGCCCCGGCACCGGCCCCAGGATCCGGAAGGCGTTGGTAGCGCCGATGTTGCCGCTGCCCTCCCGGGTGATGTCGATGCCGCGCGCCCGCCCCATTAAATACCCGAAGGGAATTGCCCCGAGGATGTAGCTTGCCAGGACCACCAGGATTACCCGTGCTTCCATCCGCCTACCCCCCGCCCTATTCTTCTGTCAGCAGGCACCTTACTGTCTCCGCCAGCAGGCGCGGCACCACCCCGAAGGCATAGCCCGCGTGCAGGCGTTCGGTGAACTTGTGGGCGTCCTTCCCGAAGGGCCCGATATTGGCGACCGGCAGGTTCAGAGTTTGGATCGCCAGGAGTGGCAGTGAGTACTTCTCGCCCCAGGCCGGCATGTTTTCCAGCAGGGTCGAAAGTGGGCTGTTGCCGACCGAGAAATAGCTGAGGTCCGAGATATATGGGTAGAACTTTTTCACCGCAATCTTGCTCCCGGTTGCCTCCTCTACCGCCGCTACCGCCTGATCTACTGCCCGGAGCAGGCGCTGCTCTTTGGGGTTATCGCCTTTGACGTAGATGTGCGGGTAATAGGGCGGCGCAAACAAGATGACGATAACCGGTTCCCGCCGGGCCGCGTGGTTGTAGACTTCCTCCACCAGGCGGAGGGTGAAGTCCCGGCCGTCCAGGCTCTGGTCTTGCAGGAGTTCGGCCCGGACCGCCGCCAGGTGCGCGTCCAGCGCCTCACCCATTTCACCCTTCACTTCGGCGTACAGTTCAGCGAAGGTGACCACCCGCGGAGCCCAGGGGAGCTTGGTCGCCGGTATCCCGCTGGCCCGGCAAAACGCCGTGTACTCGCGGTTTAAATACTCCAGCACATTGGCAAAGGCGGTCTCAGCTTTCCCGCGCAGGATGTTCAGCACGGTGTCCGGATCGCTCTTGTGGGTGAAATAGTTGAAGTACACATAAGCGGCGGAAGCGGTCTGGACCGAGTACTGGGTTTTTCGGTCCGTCTGCCGCAGGGTAACCGGCGCGCTCGGGAACTCGCCTTCGGCGGCGTCGCAAAGTTCCATGCTCAGGTCGATAGAGCGGGTTAGCTCGGCCACCAGCAGGTTCGGGTCGAGCCCCTCGTAGGATTGCCCGGCGTGGGTCTCCTTGCCGGCGACATAGAAGGTAGGCAGCAGTTTTCCGACCGTACCGATGTACACATACTTGTTTTCGTCGCCGCGGTAGCGGGGCGCGGTGTAATCCGAATCGATGGCGGCCAGGTACTCAAAGCCTTCCTTCTCGGACAGGTCATTGAGTAGGCCGACTGCGGCGAGCATCCCAGCCGAGTTGTTCTCTTCGTCCGGGACGGCCAAGAAGACGATGTTCCCCGGCAGCTCTTCCGGCTGACGGCTGAGTTCCTCCAGGAGCACCAACTGGGCGGCGACGCCGCTCTTCATGTCAAAGACCCCCCGCCCGAAGAGCCATTCGCCCGAGGCCAGGTCGGCCTTAGTGTCCGGATCGAGTTCTTTGCCCGCAAGCTTCGCCGCAAGCGTTTCCGGGTCACAGGCGTAAGGTTTCAGGTCCCCGAAATCATCCACCCCGACGGTGTCGATATGCCCCAAAAAGACAATGGTCTGCTTTGCCCCGGCCGCCCCCCGGACCACCGCCAGGAGGTTATGCCGCCCGGGCTCGTCCCCGGCAATCGCTTCCACACGCAGCAGTTCCGGATGCGCCTGAAAATATTCCCACTGCCCCATATAGTCAGCCAGATAAGCGACGACGTCGTTCTCCCCGGGCGATTCGGTAACGCTGGGGATTTTCACCAAGGCTAGGGTCAGGTCCCGTACCTTCCCGGCGTCCAGTTCCATACTCCCATCCCTCCCGATTATTTGCTTAAATCCCTTTATTCGCGCTCTGGCCGGAGTTACCTGCTTAGGTCGGCTAAACCACCGCCTTTAGTGTCCCCGCCGCAGCACCCGCCCGGCCCGCACACCGGTAAAAGCTCCTTCGGCCAAGGCCAGACGACCGCCGACATAGACCGCCTCGATCCCCCGGGGCGGCCGGGCCGAATCGGCGAAGGTGGCTTCATCCTTAATCGCCGCCGGATCGAAGACCACCAGGTCCGCATCCATCCCCACGGCAACCAGGCCTTTGCGCGCCATCCCAAAACAGCGGGCCGGGAAGGAAGTCATCTTGCGCACCGCCTCCTCCAGGGTCAAAAGCCCCAGATCACGCCCGTAGTGCCCCAGGACGCGGGGGAAGGTACCATGGAGGCGCGGGTGGGCTTTCATCCCGGTCGGCATCGGAATCCCGTCCGAGCCGACCATCCCGGCCCGGTGGCGCAATATCGCCTGCACATCCGCCTCGTCCATGGTGAAATAAAGGGCCGAGGCCACGCCTTCCTGCTCCAGGATGGTATCGAGCGCGGCGTCGAGCGGCGACTTGCCCTGCCGGGCCGCAATCTCGCTGATGCTCAAGCCGGCAATCTCCGGCCGCTGCGGGGCGTAGAGGACGACAATCCCATCCCAGCCGCAGTTGGGGACCATGCTTTCCCAACCGCCCCGGTGGTTTTCGATCTCGTCCCCGATGCGCGCCCTCTTTGCCGGGTCGCGGAGGTTAGCCAGCACCTGCTCCACTCCGCCGATTTGGGCCCAGGGGGGCAGGATGGCGCTGAGGGTGGTGTTGCCGGCGATGTATGGGTACTGGTCAAAGACGATATCGAGGCCTTCCGCCCGCGCCGCTTCAATCCGGCGCAGGGTATCGCTCGAACGACCCCAGTTCGGGCGGCCGCTGACCTTGTGGTGGCTGATGATGGCCGGGATCCCGGCTTCCCGGGCGACCCGGATCGTCTCCTCAACTGATTTGAGGACCTCGCTCGCTTCGCTCCGCATATGGCTGGCGTAGACCCCGCCCCACTCGCTGACTACCCGAGCCAGAGCGACAACTTCCTCGGTCTCGGAATAAACACCCGGCGGGTAAATGAGACCGCTGCTTAGGCCCACCGCCCCGGCGGCCATCGCTTCCGCGGTCAGTTCTTCCATCGCCGTCAGCTCCGCCGCTGTTGGTGTCCGCCCTTCCATGCCCATGACTGCGAGGCGCACTGTGCCGTGCCCGACGTAGGCGGCGACGTTGATTGCGAGCGGCAGGGCCTCCAGGCGGTGGAGATAGCTGTCAAAGCTCGTCCACACCCAATCCAGGCTGACCCCGGCGGTGGTAAAGGCAACATAGCGCTGCAAGAGACCCAGGTATTCCGCGCTCACCGGGGCGGCCGAAATGCCGCAGTTGCCGATGACCGTGGTGGTCACGCCCTGCCGCAGCTGATGGGGGATGACCGGATCGCCAAAGACGGCGAAGTCGGCATGGCAGTGGCCGTCGATGAACCCCGGCGCCAGCACCTTCCCTCCGAGGTCAGCACTATGCTCCCCCGCCGCCGGGTCGATGCGGCCGATGTGAGCAATCCGCCCATCCCGGATGCCAACGTCCGCCCGAAACCAGGGATTGCCGGTGCCGTCCACGATCTTAGCGTTAGTGAGTACCAGATCATACTTTTCCATGCCCAAACCCCCTCCCCTTTTCCTTTCATGGTACACGAAAGCGAACGGGATTACAAGACCGGCCGTTAATGCCAGTGACCGAGCCAATAACCGAGAGCGAGACCGCCGGCCACCCCGACCCCGCCGGCCAGAGAATCGAGCCTCCGCGTCTCCGGGAGCAGTTCCCCCAGGCTGATGTAGGTCATGGCCCCGGCGGCGAGACCAAGGAGGACCGAGATGAGCGCCGGGGAGATATGCACCAGGAGGAGACCGAGCAGCGTTCCGAGCGGGGTAACCAGACTGACCAGGAGGTTGACCCGGAGGATGCTCCGCCCGCTCACCCCACCCATAGAGAGCGGCGCGGCGGTGGCCATCCCTTCCGGGATGTTGTGCAGGCCGATGGCGAGCGCAATCGCCCACCCCAGCTGCGCGGTGGCGGCGTACCCGGCGGCAATGGCAATCCCTTCCGGCAGGTCGTGCAGGGCGATGCCGGTGGCGATCAGGCTTCCCATTTTCCGAAAGCGCCCGGCCCGCCCTTGGTGGGTCCCGGCGGCAAAGCTCTCGGTCAGTCGCCGGTCCAGGTGGTACAGGAGGCCGATTCCCAGGGTGCAGCCCAGGACCACTGTCCCCAGATTGCCATAATCGGCGGCCGAGGGCAGAAGGTCCCAAACGACGACGGCGAGCATGATCCCGCTCGCGCCGCCAAGTAAAGCCGCGAGCACCCGTGGCCGGGGCCGTCCCAGGAGCACAACCAGCGCGCCGCCCAAAGTCGTGGCCAGGCCGGCCAGCAGGCTGTAGAGCAGAATATAGCGCAAGGCGCCTCACCCTCTTCCCCGTCACCCGGTTGATGGTAAAGTCTACGGCGGCCTGGCGGGAAAGAGAACGGCGGGCAAAGAAAAAACAGCGTCACGCGGCGCTGCCTATGCAGTTCTACCTGTTCTGTACATGTCATTGCAAGCTAACATGGTTTCCCTCCCCAACGTCATTGCGAGCCGACACGATTTCACGTAGCCGTGGCAATCTGAACCCAACGCATTGTTTTCCTCGTCGACAAATGGGCACTAGGAACCGGATGGCTGATTGCCGCGTCGGCCTCCGTCACCCGTCTCTTCAGCCATAACGCCCAGTCTCTGTTTTGATCCGGGTATTCCTGCCTTCCCGTTCGGCTGGCCTCATCGCAATGACGTTTCCGTGATCTGACTGCTTTCAACCGATGCGATCTTTGCGACGCTAACTGGCCAAGGCTTCATAGTTGGCAACATCCCCGGACCCCCTGTGTTAGGATAGTTGTCGCACGGCTCCGAATGGTATACTGGAGATAAC
>CAZHIT010000196.1:0-5071 GCA_964533125.1 uncultured Candidatus Sumerlaeota bacterium | reverse complement strand
CCCGGGAAGAAGGGGTCATCATCAGCATCGACTTAAACTTAAAATACGGGGTCTACATCCCGACGGTACTGCGGAATGTCCAGGAGTTCATCAAAGACAAGATCGAGCAGATGACCGCGCTGAACGTTCTGGCCGCCAACGTGGTGGCCCGGCGGGTCAGCATCGACTAGCCCCGGGAGGAGGGGAGCCATGCCGCCGACGATTCTGGTGGTGGACGACGAGCCGGCCATCGCCGAACTGCTGACCTTTAACTTAACCAAAGCCGGCTACCGGGTTTTGTCCGCCGGGGACGGCGGGGAGGCGATCCGCCTGGCCCGGCAGGAGCAGCCGGATTTGGTCATTCTGGATATTATGCTGCCGGTGGCGGATGGCCTGGAGGTAAGCCGCCGCCTGCGGGAGGACGAGACTACCGCCGCCATTCCCTTTTTGTTTTTGACCGCCCGGCGGGAGGAGATCGACCGGATTATCGGCCTCGAGCTGGGGGCGGACGACTATGTCACCAAGCCGTTCAGCCCGCGGGAGCTGGTGGCCCGGGTGAAGGCAATTCTGCGCCGGAGCCAGCGGGCAAAACCGCCGGCGAAAGCGGGGGGCCTGACCATCGGAGAGCTGAGTATCGATGCGGCCCGGCACCGGGTGACGGTCCGGGGCGAACCGGTACAACTGACGGCGCGGGAGTTTGCCCTTCTGCAGTTTTTAGCCGAAAACGCGGGGCAGGTCTTCAGCCGCGAGGCGCTCCTGGAGAAGCTGTGGGATTACGCCTACTTTGGCAATGCGCGGACGGTGGATGTGCATATCCGTCACCTGCGGGAGAAGATCGAGGCCGACCCGGAGGCGCCCGCCCACCTCCAGACGGTGCGGGGCGTGGGTTACCGGCTGAGGGAGAATTAAGATGTTCCGAAGTGTACGCTGGAAGCTGACCGCCTCCTATATCGCAATCGTCGGGCTGACTGTGCTGGTAGTCGGCTTTTTTCTTCGTTCTTCCCTCGCGGCCTATACCCGGAATAACCTGAGCGCGCAGTTGACGGCGCAGGCCCGGCTCGCCGCACAAATCGCCGCCGCCGAAATGGCCGGGTCCGGCGATGTCCACGCCCTGGCGGAGAAGCTCTCGCCGCCGACCGGGGCCAGGGTGACCATCGTCGGCCGGGACGGGGAGGTGCTGGGCGATTCGCTCCCGGATAACGCCGTACTGGAAAACCACGGCGACCGGACGGAAATCATCTCCGCCCTGGCCGGCGGGGTGGGAATCAGCTACCGGCTAAGCGAAACCACCCGGGAGGAGATGTTGTATGTCGCCGTTCCGGTGAGTGATGGGCCCAAGATCGCCGGCGCTCTGCGTTTGGCGCTGCCACTGACCGCGGTCGCCGAACAGAGCCGGCGGGTGGGGATAGCCCTGAGCAGCGCCGGGGCTCTGGCGGTACTGGGGATTATCCTCTTAGGCTCCCAGCTGGCGGCTTCGATTACCCGCCCGCTGGAGGCGATGACCCGGGCGGCGGACAAACTGGCCCGGGGCGACTATCCCACCCAGCTCGTGGCAGGTCAAAACGACGAGATCGGCATTCTGAGCCAGGCGTTTAACCGGATGACGGAGCGGCTGGAAGAGAAAATGGCGGAGCTGTCGCGGGTGAACGCGGAGCTGTCGGTGATCGTGGCCAATATGGGGAGTGGGATCATGCTGCTGGATGACCGGGGCCGGATTATGCGCTTAAACCCCTTTGCGGCGGAGATCTTCGGGATTGAGGCTGAGGCCGGGGCGGGCCGGCATAACCTGGAGGTCCTTAAAGACTACGACCTGGACCAGCGGATCAAAACCGCCCAGGCAACGGGTGAGGCGCAGACCGGCGAGATGCACCTGCTTCTGCCCCAGGAAAGAAGGCTCGAGATCGCGGTCGTCCCGGTCGGATCGGGCACTGCGTCACCGCTAATGGTCGTCGTCTTCCGGGAGGTTACCGACGCCTGGCGCCTGGCCCGGGTGCGGGCGGAACTGGTCTCCAACGTCTCGCACGAAATGCGCACGCCTCTGACCTCCATTAAGGGCTTCACTGAAACGCTCATAGACGGCGCGCTTTCGGACCCGGAGCAGGCGCGGCGCTTTATCGGCATCATCGACGCCGAGGCGGAGCGGATGGCCCGGCTGATCGACGATCTCTTAGACCTCGCGCGCATCGAATCGGGGCGCAGCCCGTTTCGCTTTCGCAAAACCGACCTGGGGCGGGTGGTGGCGGCCACGGCCGAAAAACTCCAGCCCCAGCTGGCGCGGACCGGGCTTTTGCTCACGGTCGATTTGCCCTATGCCCTGCCCCTGATCCTGGCGGACGCGGACCGGCTGGCCCAGGTTATCTTAAACCTGGTGGAGAACAGCATCAAGTACACCCACCGGGGCGGACAGATTACCATCCGGGGCGAAACGCCGCCGGGAGCAGTCTGCCTGAGCGTGACCGACAATGGGGTGGGCATTCCGGCGGCGGACCTGCCACGGGTGTTTGAACGGTTTTTCCGGGTGGACAAGACCCGGGCCCGGGCTTCGGGCGGCACCGGGCTGGGGCTAGCGATCGTGAAGCACATCGTGGAAGCGCACGGCGGCCGGGTGGAGGTACAAAGCACGGTCGGGGTGGGCAGCACGTTCCGTTTGTGCCTGCCAATGGAGGGCGAAAAATTAACCGAATCTTAACTTTGGCTTAACCGGTGATTAACCCGCGCCTCTTTTCGCCATTATACAATAGAAGCGGAAGCTAAACAGGCGAAAATTGCGGGGGTGAACGGATGAACCGGGAAATGCTGTTCGGGTTGGTCGGCGGGTTGGGACTGTTTTTGTACGGCATGAAGATTATGGGCGATGGACTGCAGAAAGCGGCGGGCGAGAGGATGCGCCGCCTGCTGGAAGTCCTGACCACCAATCCGCTCATGGGGGTTCTGGTCGGTACGGGCGTAACGGCGATCATCCAGAGCAGCAGCGCCACGACGGTGATGGTCGTCGGTTTTGTCAACGCTGGGCTAATGACCCTGCGGCAGGCCATCGGCGTCATTATGGGTGCCAACATCGGTACGACGATGACTGCGCAGCTAATCGCCTTCAAGCTCGAGACCTACGCCCTGCCGGCGATTGCCATCGGGGTGCTGATGAGCTTTTTTGCCCGCTCCAAGGGGTATAAGTACGGCGGCCAGATTATCCTGGGTTTCGGAATCCTGTTCCTTGGCCTGACTACGATGTCCAAAGCGATGACCCCGCTACGGGAGGCTCCGGCCTTTGTCAGCCTGATGACCGGCATCGGTCGCAACCCGCTCCTGGGCGTGCTTATCGGCTTTGCCTTCACCAGCATTGTCCAGAGCAGCAGCGCCACCATTGGGGTCTTGCAGGCTTTGGCCGGGATGGGCCTGGTTAATATCGGGGTGGCTCTGCCCATTCTGTTTGGGGAGAACATCGGTACCTGCGTAACCGCGCTGCTCTCCAGCATCGGAACCAACGTCGCGGCCCGTCGGGCCGCCCTGGTGCATTTTTTGTTTAACCTGTTGGGGACGGTAGTCTTTGTCCTGCTCCTGCCGGTCGTGGCCGGGCTGGTGACCCGCACAAGCGGTGATGTCGTCCGGCAAATCGCCAATGCGCATACTTTGTTCAATGTGACCAATACGATCATCCAGCTGCCGCTTATTGGTTTTCTGGGCGCTCTGGTGACCAAGCTGATCCCCGGCCAGGATGTTACCTTCGAGCGGGGAGCGAAATACCTCGATCGCCGCCTGCTGTCTACCCCCTCCATCGCTTTGGGGCAAGCGGTGAAAGAACTGCTGCGGATGGGTAATCTCGCCCGGGAGTCGATCACTGATACCTTGAGTGCCTTTGTCAAGGAAGACGCCGGCCTGGTCCGGCTGGTCCGCCAGCGGGAGGAAGTCATCAATGATCTGCAGCATGAGATCACCAACTACCTGGTCGATCTGGCGCAGCAGGCGCTGACGCCGGAACAGTCGCACAAACTGAACGGGCTCCTAAACATTGTCAACGATATCGAACGGGTGGGGGATCACCTCGAGAACATCATCGAGTTTACGGAAGAGAAGATCGAATCAAAGCTGCCTTTCTCCAGTTATGCGATTGAAGAACTGGAGTATATGTTCGGTAAGGTCGGCAACTTGTTCACCGCCGCTCTGCAGGCCTTTGAGCGGGAGGACCGGGCGGCAGCGAAAGACCTGATGCGGTTTGAGGAAGAGGTGGACCAGATGGAAAAAGACCTGCGGAAGAGTCATATTCTCCGGTTGCACGAGGGCAAGTGCTATACCGCTTCCGGGGTCGTGTTCATCGATGTAATCAGCAACCTGGAGCGGATTGGGGACCATGCTACCGGCATCGCCAACGCACTCCTGGAAGAAATGTAAGGCGATGCGGCAGGCAGGAGAGAGGGCCGGGCAGCCGGCTCTCTTTTTTTGCCGGCCGCAGCTTTGGCCCGGTGCATAAGGCGGCTGGGATGCGGGAAAGAAAGGAACAAGCCGCTAAATGTCCAGCCCGGCTGTCCCGGTGGGGGTAACCCGCCGGACATACTCCCGCTTCCGCCGGCGGGACCAGAAAAACCGGCAGAGAGGCAGTGAAATTTTCCGGTTTGGCAGGAACTGCGGCCAGCACCGCGAAATAGTGTATAGCATAATTATTTAGTGTATAGCACAATAACATTACTAAGAGAGGTGGAGTGGTTTATGCCGGTGAAAGTGGCCATCAACGGTTTCGGCCGGATCGGCCGGGTGGCATTCCGACTAGCGCAGTCGCACCCGGAAATAGAAATCGTGGCCATCAATGCCCGAACGAAACCCCCAATGCTGGCGCATTTGCTGAAGTATGATTCGTCGTACGGTATCTATCCGGGGAAAATCGAGGTTGGCGAGGACTATTTCCAGGCCGACGGCCGCAAGGTGCGGTGTACGGCGGTGAAAGACCCGGTGGATCTGCCCTGGGCTGAAATGGGTGTGGACATCGTGATCGAGTCCACCGGCCAGTACCGGAAGCGGGATGAGTTTGCCCGTCACCTCACTGCCGGGGCCAAAAAAGTGATTATTTCCTCGCCGGCCAAAGGAGACGATATCACCCTGG
>CAZHIT010000195.1:4212-5084 GCA_964533125.1 uncultured Candidatus Sumerlaeota bacterium | reverse complement strand
AATTCGGGTGAAACGGCCACCACCGAGATCTACGCCCTTCCCCTCCGCGGCGCTATCCCGATCTAGGTATCGCCGGCCTCCACGGTATGGGCGAAAGTGCCGGCCGGGCAGGTCGGCGGGCAGGGCTGCCCCGACGCGTCGTCGGCGGCCAGGAGCGCCCCCCAGGTAGCCTCATTCAGGACGCCATCGGCGGGGAGGCCGTAGTGGTCCTGGCAGGCCCTGACCGCAGTTTCGGTGCTTTCCCCGAAGCTGCCGTCGATTTGCCCCGGCAAGAAACGCTGGTCGCGCAGCCGGATTTGGGCGGCTTTCACGTATGGGCCGCTGTCGCCCATCCCGGTCACCGGCAGTTGGAACCCGGAAGGCAGCAGGCGCTGCCAGGTAGCGGCATCGACGATCTTATCCGCCGCGAGGCCGTGGCTGGCTTTGAACGACCGCACCGCCGCCTGGGTCAGGACGGTGTAAATTCCGTTGGCCGGACCCGGGTTAAAGCCGCTGTCCTTTAGGCGGACCTGGGCCAGCATCACGTAGGAACCGGTGCTGCCGGGGCGCAGTTGCGGCAAAGAGGTGGAATCCATGGGTAAATCCCCCTTTCTCTGGTTCTTGGGCTTCGTTTGGCAAGGTATACCGATACATAATATGGCTGGGCCCTAAACTTCGGTATAGTACAAATGGCCCAAATTCCCGTCCTGCCCGCGGCTGTTTTGGTCAGATCAGCGGGTCGACGGCAGGAAAAAGGAGATCACCCCCGAATACTTATGTAAACGGATTTGGAAAGGTAAAGGTATTAACCATGCCACGATTGATCGGTGAACCGAAGTTTCGCCGCCCCGGTTGTTGGCTCGGGCTGCTGGTGCTCCTGGCCTCCCTGGTGT
>CAZHIT010000195.1:0-4202 GCA_964533125.1 uncultured Candidatus Sumerlaeota bacterium | reverse complement strand
GTTGGTGCCGCCCGCCGGCGCCGCCCGCGCCGTTGGGATCGAAGTGGACGGGCGACCGCTCGCCGTGGACAGCGCGCCGCTTCTGGATGCGGGAAGGGTATTGCTGCCCTTTCGGGCCGTGGGTGAAGCTCTGGGCGCCAACGTCACCTGGGAAGAAGCGACCGGGGTGATTACGGCCGGCCGGGGAGAAAAGACGGTGCAGTTCCGGCCAGGCAACCGGCAGGCGCAGGTGGACGGCCGGGCGGTGGATATGGGCGTCCCGGCCCGTCTCAGCGCCGGGAGGGCATACGTCCCGGTCCGCTTCGTCGGCGAGAGTCTGGGGGTGAGCATAGCCTGGGACGAAGCCGCATATAAGGTACGCATCAGTACCGGTGCCGCTAACCCGGGGGCCACGGGCGGGGAGATCGCTTTGTCCGGCTCTGAGACATTCCGGAATAAGGTCAGCGACGCCCTCTACCTCCTGGCCGCGTTGGCGCCGGTGCATTACGCCGAGGTAACCGAATACCTCAACACCATCAGTGAAGGGGATCACTCCGGCGTGGATGTGTTCACCCGCAACTTCAGCATCGGCAGCAACACTATCGCCACAGCGGACCATTACTGGCTCGCCTCCATTATCGTCCACGACGCCCACCACGCCCGCCTGTACGCCGAAGGCCGCCCCTTCGCCGGGGAAGCCGCCGAAGCCGAATGCATCGCCCGGCAGAAGGAGGCGCTGCTGCAGATGGAGGCGCCAGCGCACTACCAGACGCACCTCGACCAGGTGCTGGCCACCCGCTACTGGGAGGTCCCCTACGACAACCGGAACTGGTAACGCTCCTACATACCGAACCGATTAGACTCAGCCCAGATCGCTCTTCCGGCACCAACACCGGGAGAGTGTTTTTTTGTGCGGTTGCCGGGCGCGGCGGCAAGTGGTAAAATGTGAGAAACGGCAGGGTGTCTGCAGGATTGGGGGTAAGGCAAATGATGACGATAGAAGAAATGCAGGCGGAGGTGCACCAGTGGATTGACCGGTTTGAAGCCGGTTACTGGCCGCCGCTGTCGCTGCTCGCCCGTCTGACTGAGGAAGTGGGCGAACTGGCGCGGGAGGTGAACCACCGCTACGGGGACAAGCCCAAGAAAAGCGGGGAGAAGGAGCAGGAGCAGGAGATTGCGCTGGAACTGGCCGACATCCTCTTTGTTGTCACCTGCTTTGCCAATTCGCTGGGCATTAACATAGAGGACGCCTTCCGGGAAGTGATGGCGAAGTACCGGGCCCGGGATATGAATCGCTGGGCGCCGAAAAGGAATACGCCGGCCGGTAACGAAATACTAGGGGAAGAAATTACCAGTGCAGAAAGGGGTTTTAGCGATGGAGAAAAAAATAACTAAGCCGGACACCGCCCTCTACCCGGTCCCGGCGGTCATGGTCAGCTGCGGCACCCTGGAGGGAGCCAAAAACATCATCACCCTGGCCTGGGTGGGCACGGTGAACTCCGATCCGCCGATGGTGGGTATCGGCGTTCGCCCCAACCGGTATTCCCACGCCATGATTAAAGACGGCGGGGATTTCGTCGTGAATCTCCCCAGCCGTGAACAAGCCCGGGCCACCGACTACTGCGGGGTAGCCTCCGGCCGGGACGTGGACAAATTTGCCGCTATGGGCCTGACCCCAGTGGCGGCAACGCACGTAAAGTCGCCGCTTATCGGGGAGTGCCCGGTCAATATTGAGTGCCGGGTGCGGCAGGTCGTCTCTTTAGGCAGCCATGACCTGTTCCTGGGCGAAATCCTGGCCGTGCATACCGCCGGCGAGGTGCTGGACGCCGCCGGGCGGATCGACGCCGCCAAGGCCGACCCGGTCGTGTACATCGACGGGCGCTACTGGTCGGTCGGTGAGTTCATCGGGAACCACGGTTTTTCTCTGCAACGCTAAGAGCTAGAGGAGGAGATGGGAGAATGACGGACTGGAAACAAGTACGCCTGTCACTGGGGGACGCGAGTTCCGAAGCTAAAGCGCTCATCCAGAGCGACGGCACCCTGGCCCTGCCCCTCTCGGCCCTGGCCGCCCAGTTTGGCTATACCTGCGATTGGGATGAAGCCAGTCAGACGGTAAGGCTGAAGCCCGGCGCCGGGGAGAAGAGCAAGACTGGTTTTGACGCGGCCGAAGAACGGCTGCTCGCGTTGGTAACGGCGAAGGAAGCAAGGTTAGCGGAGATCGCTCTCGCCATTTTCCGCCAGCCCGAACGGGGTAACGAAGAGAAGGCGGCCTCCCAATTGCTGGCGGAGGAACTGCGCCAGAACGGATTCCAGGTCGAACTCGGTCTGCCGGGGGTCCGCCCGCTGACCGACGAAAAAGTATTTCTGGACACGGCGTTTAAGGCGATTTATGAGGGACAGCCCGGCGGGCCAACCATCGCCATCATGCTTGAATACGACGCCCTCCCGATGGGGCACGCCTGCGGACATAACCTCATCGTCATCTCGGGCCTGGGTGCGGCCTTGGCTCTGCGCGAAGCGCTGGCCGATCAGCCCGGACGCCTCTGGGTGATGGGCACACCGGCCGAGGAAGGCGGCCCCAAGGGCGGCAAGATTCCGTTGCTTGCCGCCGGGCATTTCGACGGCGCCGACCTCACCCTCATCACCCACCCGGGCGACCGCTGGGATACCGGTTCCGATTTCCTGGCCGTCTCCGGCGCCACCCTTACTTACACCGGGGTGCCTTCCCACGCCGCCGCCGCGCCGGAGCGGGGTATCAGCGCCCTCGATGCCGCGCTCATCACCTACAACGCCATCGAGACCATCCGCGAGCATATGCGCGCCGACGCCCGCATCCACGGCATTATCACTAACGGCGGGCAGGCCTCCAATATCGTCCCGGAAAAGGCGGAGCTGAAGTACGGGGTCAGGGCGCTGGATCAGGCGTACATCGAAGTGCTCAAAACCAAGGTCGAGAACTGCGCCCGGGCCGGGGCTTTGGCCACCGGGGCCAAGGTCGACATTACCTGGACCTATGGTCTGGCCGCACCCATCAATGTCGCGGCGTTGGATACCCTGGTGCTGGAGCAGGCCAAACGCCTGGGGGCAGGGCCCTGCGCGAAATGGGAATCGCTCGGCTCCTCGGACCTAGGGAATGTGGGCTTTGAGATTCCCACCTGCAACCTCTGGTTTGCGATTTCTCCTGCCGGCGTCCTGCCCCATACTCACGAGTTCATGGCCGCCGCCGTAAGCGACGCCGGTATCGCCGCCGCCGTCCAGGCGGCTCAGGCAGTTGCGCTCTCGGCCTGGGCGCTGTACCGCGACCCGGCCAAAGTCGCTGCAATCCAGGCCGAGTTCGCTGCAAGCAAAGCCAAGTTCGGCAACCCCTGACCGCCAAGGGTGGATAAATCTCCCCCGGATGAAGCAAGTTAAAAACGGCATCCGGGCGGTCCCGGATGCACAACCAAAGGAGGTGAGCCGATGCCACGAAACAAACAGCCGGTACGATCCTGGCTCATAGCGGCCCTGGTCACCGTGGCGGTCCTGGCCATCGTCTTTTTGCTCAGCGCCAACTTCTACACGGACTGGCTCTGGTTTAAGAGCGTCGGTTACACCGCCGTCTTCCGCCGGATCATCTGGTCCCAGGTCCTCTGGACCCTGCTCAGCGGGGCCGCCATTGCCGCCTTCGTGTTCCCAAATCTCCGGGCGGCCAGGCTAAATCCGCCGACACCCACAGGTGAGGTGGAGGACGCGCGATTCCCCATTTTCATCCAGCCCCGGAATGCGTTTCGGGTCCTCGCCGTCGCCGCCGGGGTCCTTACCATCATCGCCGCTTTGTACGGCGGCAGCCAGTGGACGGTGATCGAGCAGTTTATCCATCGTACCTCCTTCGGCCAGACGGATCCGCTCTTTTCCCGGGACATCGGGTTCTTCGTTTTCAGCCTGCCGTTTTGGCAGTTGATCAGCAGTCTCGGGGGCTTCACGATCCTGCTGACCACCGCACTGGTCGCAGCGCTCTACCTGCTGGGCGGGGCAATCCAGGTTGGCGACCGGATGTTCACCCTTTTGCCCAGGGTGCGCACCCATCTCTCCCTGTTGGGCGCGGGGCTCTTCCTGGCCAAGGCCGGGGAATATTGGCTGCGGCTCTACCAGTTGGTCTACTCCCCCCGGGGGGCGGCGTTCGGGGCCAGTTACACCGATGTGCACGCCCTGTTGCCAGCCCTGCGTGTCCTGCTTCTGATTGC
>CAZHIT010000194.1:0-5128 GCA_964533125.1 uncultured Candidatus Sumerlaeota bacterium | reverse complement strand
CGGCTCGGGCTTCGTCGAGCTCTTTGCCGGGGTCGGGGCCTCCCGGGTCCGGAAGCTGTTTGCCCAGGCCAAAAAACAGGCGCCCTGCATCATCTTCATCGACGAGATCGACGCCATCGGGCGCTCCCGCGCGAGCGGCAACTACGGGAACGAGGAGCGAGACCAGGCCCTAAACCAGCTGCTGGTGGAGATGGACGGCTTTGACCGCAGCGAAATGGTGGTCGTAATCGCCGCCACCAACCGCCTGGACATCCTGGACCCGGCCCTCCTGCGCCCCGGGCGCTTTGACCGCCATGTCGCCGTCAACCTCCCCGGCGTCCACGGCCGCGAAGAAATCCTGCGCCTCTATACCAAAGACAAACCCCTGGCGGAAGACGTCGATCTGAAGGAACTGGCATCTCAGACCCAAGGCCTGGCCGGGGCGGATCTCGCTAACCTGGCGAACGAAGCCGCGCTCCTGGCCGCCCGCCACGCGCAGACGATCATCGCCGCCGCCGACTTCGCCGCCGCCATGGAGCGCATCATCGCCGGCCACGAGCGCCGCAACTTCCCCTTAGGCGCGGCCGAAAAGAAGCTGGTCGCCTACCACGAAAGCGGCCACGCCCTCATCGCCAAGCTCCTTCCCGGCACCGCCGGCGTGGTCCAAAAAATCTCCATTGTCCCCCGGGGCAGCGCCCTTGGTTATGTCCTGCAGCTGCCGGAGGAAGATAAGCACCTCCTCACCCGCAGCGATCTGTTGCAGATGGTGGCCGTGAAACTAGGCGGTCGGGCCGCCGAAGAGCTCATCTTTGGCGAGACCACCACCGGCGCTCAAAACGACCTCCAGGGAGCCACCGAGATCGCCCGGCGCATGGTTTGCGAGTACGGCATGAGCGCTGAGGTCGGACCGGTCGCGGTCAACTCCCCCGCCTTCCCGGGGCAAAACTTCAACCCGGAGCTGGCCGGTCGGGTGGACACCGCCGTCCGTAACATCGTCGAGACGAGCTTTGCGACAGCCAAAGCCCTCCTCGCCCGACACCAGGATTTGCTCCACGCCACCGCCGCCGCCCTGATCGAGCAGGAAGTACTCGACGCCGAGGGGATCGACCGGCTGGTTCGCCGCTATCTGCCGAAAGGGGTTATCCCCCCGGCCGCTTAGCAGACACAAAGCGGGAAATAAAATCGAGGCGGGTTTTGAACCGCCCCGTTTTTTCTTTTACACATTGAACCGGAAGTTGATGATATCCCCGTCCCGCACCAGGTACTCCTTGCCTTCCAGGCGGAACAAGCCTCTCTCCCGCACCTTCCCGGCCGTGCCCAGGGCGGCGATGTCGTTGTAGTGGAAAACCTCTGCCCGGATAAATCCCTTTTCGATGTCGGAGTGGATTTTGCCCGCTGCCTTTTTGGCGTCCAGGCCTTTGGTAATCGTCCAGGCCCGGACCTCGTCCTCACCGACGGTGAAGAACGAAATCAGACCGAGCAAATCGTAGGTAGTCCGGGCCAGGCGGTTAATCCCCGGTTCGGAAATCCCCAGTTCGCCCATAAACAGTTCCCGGTCTTCGTCCGGGAGATCACCTAACTCCGCCTCGGTGCGGGCGCAGAGCTCCACCACCGGCACCCCCGCTGCCTGGACTTTGGCCGCAAGCTCCGCCCGCCCCGGGTAGTCCCCCGCCTTCAGCTGCTCCTCGTCTAGGTTGACGACAACCATCAACGGCTTTTCAGTGAAGAAGGAATAGCTCCGGAGCGCGTCGGTTTCATCCGGGGTGAAGCTGACGCTGTGGATCGCCCGGCCATCGTTTAAGGCCCCCTGGCATTTTTGCAGGCCGCTGAGCGCCGCTTCCTGCTCCTTTTGCTTTTTCTTGCTGCCGGTCAGGCGCTGGATGTTCCTCTCCACAATCTCGAGGTCAGCCACCAGCAGCTCCATCTCCACCGTTTCCCAGTCCCGGACCGGGTCGACGGATCCGTCCACGTGGGGGACATCCGGATGGTCAAAGGCCCGAATCACCTGGATCAGGGCGTCCGCTTCCCGGATGGTCGAGAGAAACTGGTTGCCCACCCCCTGCCCCTGCCCGGCGCCCCGGACCAGGCCGGCCACATCAGTCAGCTCGATCTGGGCGTAGATAGTTTTGCGCGGCTGATACACCCGGGAAAGGAAATCGATGCGCTCATCCGGCACCCTTGCCGTCCCCACATTGGCTTCCGTTTTGCCGGAAAAGAAATTCGACGTCCCGGCGTGGGCGCTGGTCAACAGGTTAAACAGGGTCGTCTTGCCCACCATGGGCAAACCGATTATCCCGCAGGTCAGGCTCATGCAGTCCACCTCCCAACAGTATTATCGCCGCCGGCCGGTATATTTCGCCAGCAGTCCGCCAATCGACCCGAACAGGCTGTAGTTGATGATCCCGCCGATGGCGGCATCGGGGTTGATGGCCACCAGATCGCGGCCATAGAAAATCGCGAGTGGCAACACCAGGTTGAAGCAAACCATGGCGGCCAGGATGCCGTGCAGAATGTGGCTTTTCCCCGCCCGCCGGGCGGCATAGGCGCTCCCCAGAATAATCGAGGCGGACGTCCAGATAAAGGCCACCCCGAGCAGAGACCCCTGGGACAAAACAGCGCCGAACAGCATCAACGCGGGGAAGGAAGCGATGTACAATAAGACGATTAACAGACCGCCCATAATGATTGCCCGTTGGTTCACGTTGCTCTCTCCTGTTTCCGCAGCTCCAGACAACGCTTCGACGTCCGGTGTTACCCACCCCGACGCCTTCGTCCGCCAGCTTAGAATACCCAGCCCCGGCGCATACTAAGCCCGGGGGGTGAGCCAAATTCGCTCGCAAATCTTCAGCCTGCTCCTGATTACCTATATCCTGCTGGCCGCTGCCAGCGGGACCGCCGGCAGCCCGTCGACCTGGGTGGCCGGTCTGCTGGGTCTGGTCAATTTCGTCTGGATCGTCCTTCGGGAGCGGCAGGCCACACGGCGCCGCCAGGCTTAGCGGCAGAGGTCTTCCCACAGCCGCAGATATTCGGCCTTGGTATAGCAGGGCTTAAACCCGGCCAAAATCGCCTGGGCTGCCGCCGCTCCGCCGGCCAGCAAATCGATGACCGTGAGGGCCAGGACCTTAGCCGGCACGATGTAGGCCAGGTTCGGGTCGACGATGGTCCAGTTTTTGGTATGGGCCGCACCGGAAACACCCCCGCAATAGGGGTGGATGGTGGGCAGCAGATGGGCCAGGTCGCCGGCGTCGGTTGAACCGGTGCTGTGCCGGGGTGTGTCCCGGACCGCTCCCGCGCCCACGACGGCCGCCGCGTTGGCTTTAAACACCTCGGTCAGCCCCCGGTCCTGCATCAGGGGCAGGTAGCCCGGCAGTTCGCTGATATCGACCTCAGCTCCGATGGCCAGCGCACCGGCCCGCAGCGCCCGGTTGACTTTGGTGCTGGCGTCGATAATCGCGTCCATGGTCCGGCCCCGGACGTAGGTCTCCAGGCGCACGTCCGCCGGGACGATATTCACGAGGTCACCGCCCTTGGTAATAATCGGGTGTACCCGGATGCAGTCGGCGTCCCGGAAGGTCTCCCGCTGGGCATGGATGCCGGATAAGCCCAGGATGGCCGCGTTGAGGGCATTTATCCCCTTATCCGGCGCCCCGCCGGCGTGGGCTTCCCGGCCCGCATACCGCACAAACTTGGCCACAAAGCCGTTGTTGGTCGTCCCCACCGCCATTTTGTGGCCGTCTAGGCTCTCCACCGCGCTTAAGTGCACGATCATCGCCAGGTCCACATCGTCAAAGGCCCCGGCCTTGACCATTTCCTGCTTGCCGCCCAAAAAAGTCAATTCTCCCCGCCGGATCAGGCGCTGGCGAAACTCAATCTCCACCGGTTCCTCGGCCGGCACCGCCATCAGGGCGACGTTACCATCCAGTTCTCCCATCAGGCCGGTGTCCCGCAGAGCCATCCCCACGCCCAGCATCTGGGCGATCATGGCGTTGTGGCCGCAAGCGTGGGCCGCCCCGGTCACCGGGTCCGCCGCCGGATGCTCCGGACAGAGTACCGAATCCAACTCACCCATCACCGCCACCGTCGGCCCCGGGTGCCGGCCCGGCAGCACCGCCTTCACCCCGGTCCGGCCGATGCCCGCCTGGTAGGCAAAACCAAGCTCACTGAACTTCGCGGCTACGAGCGCCGCGGTCTTTTCTTCTTTATACCCCAATTCCGGCTGCCGGTAAATCGTCTCGCCCACCGCAATGATCTCCGCCGCCCGGGCATCGATCGCATCCAGCAGGCGCGCTTTCATCGCCGCCCTATTCATCCGCTTTTTCCTCCTCCGCCGCCCGCACCGGCCAGGGCAGCTGCAGCAGCCGGGCCGCATTCCGGCCGAAAATGTCTTGAATATCCTCCTCTTTCATCGCCAGCCACCGGCACACCCTTACCTGGTCCTGAAGGTAGCGGAAGGCAAAGCCCCGCGGGAACCAACTGGAATCGGTGCCAAACAGCACCCGCTGCGGCCCGACCGTCTCGTACGCCTTGCGGAAGGCGCTTTCCAGGGTCAGCTCGTAGGGCATCCACCGCATCCACTGGTTAGAGCCAGAGGTGTCGATATATACATTGGGGCAGCTCCAGCAAAGCTGCAGGAGTTCCTGCCAGTACCCGCAGCCGAAATGGGGCACCACGATGGGAATTTCCGGGTAAGCGTGGGCCACATTGAAGATGGCCAGAGGGTTAATCATCGGGTGCGAAACGATGCCGCCCCCCGTCCCCAGGAGGCCAAAATGCACCAGCAGGGGGAGGCTTTTGGCCGCCATGTACTTCCACACCGGCTCCAGTTTCGGGTCGTCAAACCCGATGGTCAGCCGCGGGGCGAGCAGTTTATATCCCCGCAGGCCCAACTCCTCCACCGCCCGCTGCAGTTCCGGCAGCACATCCGGGGAGGCCAGGTCATGGTGGGCAAACCCGGCAAAGCGCCCGGGCTGGCTTTTCACGATTTCGGCCAGGGTATCGTTACCCCCGCCGGTCATGAATGTCACCAGGTCGAGGCCTTTAACATCAAGCTCTGCTGCCCAGCGCTCCGCCAACTCTTCTTTGGTGGCGTTACCAGCTTCCGGCAGCGGGAAATCCCATTCCTGACGGAAACGGGCTGAGCGCTCGCGGT
>CAZHIT010000193.1:0-5153 GCA_964533125.1 uncultured Candidatus Sumerlaeota bacterium | reverse complement strand
GTGGCGCGTTTGGCGGCGGCGCAGGCGAGGATCAGGCACGGCAAGACCAATTAGAGTAAGGCTCAAAACAGCAGATTATGATATTGTAGCCTTATGCTGGTACTGACACTTAATGTTATTAGGGTCAGTGCCCTTTTTTTTGCTTCGGGCTGAACATCGATTGAAAGTAATGACAAAAGCGTTACAATATTATTTGATGAAGATGATCAATATGGAAAAAACAACGACTATCAGTTTACGGGTTAATCCGGGGGTGAAAAGGAGAGCAGAGGAAGTCCTTTCACAGCTTGGGATACCGATGTCCCCAGCGATAGACCTCTATTTGAAGCAGATTGCAATGACCGGAGGCATACCTTTTGCGGTTACGCTGCCGAAAGCCCGGCTACCGTAAACGCTGATCTGATGACCGCAGATGAGATTCGTACGAAGCTGCGGGAAGGATACGATGAAAGCGAATCAGGCGTTGTTCAGGATGCGTCGGCTACCTTTCAGCGGTTCAGGCCGAAACACGAATGAAGCTTTAATTGGTGGGGATATAGACGATACCGGTTTTTGGGACAGGCAGTTGGAGAAAAACCAATCTGCCTGCTTTCGCTTGCAGGATTTGGGACCGGGGGGACGAAATGTGTGACGGGGGTATGAGAGGAGGTTATGCTGGTGAACATCCGGGAGGAGATCGAGCAGCAGGAAGCGGCGACCCTTTCGCCGTTTGCTTGTCTTTCGGCCAACAGCCGGGGGCGGGAAAGAGAGGAGACGGCCGACCCGGTGCGGACCTGTTTTATGCGCGACCGGGACCGGATTATCCACTCGAAGTCCTTTCGGCGCCTAAAGCACAAGACCCAGGTGTTCATCGCGCCGGAAAACGACCACTACCGGACGCGCCTGACCCACGCGCTGGAGGTAAGCCAGGTGGCCCGGACGATCGGACGGGGCTTAGGCTTAAACCTCGATCTGATCGAGGCCATCGCGCTGGCGCACGACTGCGGCCATACGCCCTTTGCCCATGTGGGGGAAGAGGTTCTGCACCGGTTGGTCCCGGGTGGGTTTCGGCATAACGAGAACAGCGTCCGCGTTTTAACCCGGATTGAGACCAGCAAGCACGGGCGGGGCTTAAACCTGACCGCGGAGGTCTTGGACGGAGTACTGCGCCACAGCGGTTTGGGCGGCAAAAAGAACCTGCCGGCCACCCTGGAAGGCCAGGTGATTCGGCTGAGCGATAAAATCGCCTATGTACAGCACGATATCGACGACAGTATCCGGGCTGGCTATTTGCGCCCGGAAGACATCCCGGCGGAGTACCTCGCGGTGCTGGGGCATTCGCACAGCAGCCGGATTGCGACTCTGGTGACCGATGCCATCCAAACCACCCGTAAACGGATGGCGGCGGGCCGGGAGGTGAGCGTGGTGCTCAGCGGCCCGGTGGGGAAAGCCCTGACCGGACTGCGGTCGTTTATGTTCGCCGAGATATACCAGGGGGATAAGTGCCAGGCGGAGCGGGAGCGGGCGATGCTGATCGTCGATTTTCTCTACCACCACTACTTAAAGCACCCGGAGCTGATGCCGGAGTTCTACCGCGGTATCAGCGAAGAAGAGGGCAGGGAGCGGGCGGTGACCGATTATATCGCCGGGATGAGCGATAATTTCTGCATCCGCCGGTTTAAGGAGATCACCATTCCCGGTTTCCTGATCCAAGACAGCTAAGCATACAAGGGATAATTTGTCAAAATTGGTACACACTACGAAGGTTGGCAGCGGTCGCCAGATAAGGGTGACCGGCCGGGATGGGGCGGATAGCGGTGGAAGCGAAGCAGGAACAGGTCCCCACAGGCAAGATCATCGTCGATGCCGATGCCTGTCCGGTGAAGGAGATCATTATCGAGCTGGCCCGGAGCGGGGGCGTCCCGGTCCTGATGGTCTTAAGCGTGGCCCATTGGACCGATTTCCCGGCGGATGTTGCGGTGCTCCGGGTGGACAGCGCCCCCCAGGCGGTGGATATGGTCGTTCTGAACCAGACCACACCGGGGGATATCGTGGTCACTCAGGATTTTGGCCTGGCGTCGATTGCTCTCGCCAAAGGGGCGCGGACTCTTACGCCCCGCGGGCATATTTTCAACCCGGACAATATCGATCAGGCCTTGCTGGAGCGTTACCTGGGGGCCAAAGCTAGACGGAGCGGGGCGCGGACCCGGGGACCCCGGCCCCACACCCGGGATGACGACGCGCGCTTTCGCTCGACATTGTGGTATTTGCTGGCGAAAAGCGGGCATCCATCTCCTTCCGGAGAGGAATGAGTTTTTCGCAGCGGCGGTGTCGGAAAAGAGGAAATAGCACAATTTTGGCGAAACAGTATTAGCGGGAATCGGGCTAAAGGCCAATAACCGAACCGGAACAGGGCCAGAACAGAACCTGGGCAGGGTACGGTCGGGTCGGCCGAATCCCGGAGCCGGACAATAACTGGTGGTGAACATGAAAACTGCATACGCCGAGTCCCTGCTGGATGAGATCAGACAAAAGACCGATATCGTGGGAATCGTATCCGAAGATGTCGTTTTGCGGAAAACGGGTAAAAATTATGTTGGGCTTTGTCCCTTCCACGCTGAACGCACGCCGTCGTTTTCGGTTTCGCCGGATAAGCAGATCTACTACTGTTTCGGCTGCGGCGCAGGGGGCAATGTCTATTCTTTTTTGATGAAACAGCGGGGCCTGACCTTCCCGGAGGCGGTGCAGGAGTTGGCGGCCAAGGCGGGGGTTCCCCTGCCGGAAGAAGAGCAAACGGCAGAGGAAAAAGCGCGCCGACAGGAAAAGGAACAGCTGTATGCGGTAAACGAGCAGGCCGCGCAGTACTTCTCCGGTCTCCTAACCGATTCACGCCTGGGCGCGGGCGCGATGGCTTACCTGAAGCAGCGGGGGATTGAGGGTCAGAGCATCAAGGATTTTCGGCTGGGATACGCAGCGCCGGGCTGGGACGATTTGCTGCGTCGCCTGACCGGCAAGGGCTATACCCCGGAACTATTGGCGAAGGCGGGGCTGGTGATCGCCCGCCCGGAAGGGAACGGGTATTACGACCGGTTTCGCGACCGCCTGATGTTCCCCATCAGCGATGTTTCCGGCCGGGTGATTGGGTTTGGCGGGCGCATTCTGGGGGAGGGAGTACCGAAGTACTTAAATTCACCGGAAACCCCTCTCTTTGAGAAAGGGCGCAATCTGTATGGTCTGCATCTGGCCAAGGCCGCGATCCGGCAGAACAACCAGGCTATTATCGTCGAAGGGTATATGGATGTGGTGGCGCCGTACCAGAGCGGGATCCGGAACCTGGTGGCTTCGCTCGGGACGGCGCTCACGGCGGAACAGGGACGCCTGCTGCACCAATACGGGCAGGATATGATTTTGGCCTACGACGCCGACGGGGCCGGACAAGCCGCAACCCTGCGGGGGATGGATATTCTGGCCGAGATCGGCTGCAATGTGCGCATTGTGACCCTGCCGGAAGGGGAGGACCCGGATACCTTCGTCCGGCGCCAAGGCAAGGCCGCCTTTGACCGCCTGGTTGGGAGTGCGCTGGCGCTGACCGAACACAAACTTAAATCAATCGTGGAGAGCGGCAACCGCTCATCAATCGAAGGCCGGGCCAATATAATTAAACAAGCTGCCCCCGTCTTAAACTCCCTCGGGAGCGAGACCGAGCTGCAGCTTTACGTCCGTAGCCTCGCCAAAAAGCTCGAGGTGACGGAAGAGGCGATCCGCACCGACCTGCGGAACTTTAGCGAAAAGGCCAGGCGGGCGAACGGCGACTATAAGGATAAAGCCGGCAAATCCACGTATAATAGGAATGTTGTGCCGCCGGGTCGGCCGGTGCGGCCGACTTTGGAGCCAGGCTACCTGAAAGCGGAACGGCGCTTGCTGCAGCGGATGACTGAGAGCAACCGGATACTGGAGTTGGTGCGCAGCGAAATCGGGCCGCAGGGGTTTGCCGAAGAAAACCACCGGGCCATCGCCGGCGTGATTTTGTCGCTGGATGCCACCGGGGCCAGGATTGTCCCCGGGCAGGTGGTCGACCATTTGAGTAACGCGGAAGCGGCTGTGCAACAGGCGGCGGTGGAGATTTTTATGCGGGAGCCGCTGCTGCCGGAAAGCGAGACGGCGGTCGCCGATTATATTCGCATCGTCAAGGAACACATTATCGACCAGGAGTTGGCCTCGCTGCCGGAACAGATTCGACTGCAGGAAAGCAAGGGAGATCTGACCGAGTCCAAACGCCTGCAGGAACGGTATCTGGCGCTAATCCGGCGCAAGGGGCGATAGCTGATTGTTTGGGAAGACTGGCTTGGTTCCGATCCGCGTCTTCCACGAGGGGGGTTTTATTTTGGAGAAAAAACTAGAGGCCATGGATGGGGTAAAAGAACTGATCCTGCGGGGCAAAAAGAACGGCATCCTCACTTACAGCGAGATTATGGATGCTCTGCAGGAGGTTAAATTATCGCCGGAGCAGATCGATGAGATCTACGAATCCCTGGCCGAAATGGGCATTGATATAGTGGACGAAGTGACCGAGCCGGAAGCCGAGGATACTCCCCCGGAAGATGACCTGACCTTAGATGTTCCGGAAGGCATCAACATCGATGACCCGGTGCGGATGTACTTAAAGGAAATCGGCCGCATTCCGCTGCTGATTGCGGAGGAAGAGGTGGCCCTGGCCAAGGCGATGGAGACCGGCGACGACGATGCCAAGCGGCGCCTGGTGGAGGCTAACCTGCGTCTGGTAGTCAGCATCGCCAAACGTTATGTCGGTCGCGGGATGCAGTTTTTAGACCTGATTCAGGAAGGGAACCTCGGCTTAATCAAGGCTGTGGAGAAGTTTGATTTCCGCAAAGGCTTTAAGTTCAGCACCTACGCGACCTGGTGGATTAGGCAGGCCATTACCCGGGCGATTGCCGACCAGGCGCGGACCATCCGGATTCCCGTCCACATGGTGGAGACGATTAATAAACTGATCCGCATTTCCCGGCAGCTGCTGCAGGAACTGGGGCGGGAACCGACCCCGGAAGAAATCGCCGACGAAATGGAAGTGCCGGTGGACCGGATCCGGGAGATTATGAAAATCGCCCAGGAACCGGTATCGCTGGAGACCCCGATCGGCGAAGAGGAAGACAGCC
>CAZHIT010000192.1:0-5163 GCA_964533125.1 uncultured Candidatus Sumerlaeota bacterium | reverse complement strand
TTATCCCTGAGGCAGCGTGGCAGTTCACCCGCCACAATTTGCGAATTACGCACCAGAAAATTATAGACCAGGGCATAGACGTTGGCATCCTGATGGGTACAAAGGCGCTCCTTCTTGATTCCGTAGATGAAAAACCCTGTGTCGGTGTTGCCGATACCGCAGGGGATAAAGATTCGCTCCGGTTTTTCTGCGAGTTTGGAGTTAATATAGTAGTCATCGTAGTCGCCTCTGGTCCGCAGCGCCCACGGTGGTTCTTCGCTGTCCCCTGTTCCCGGCTCCACGGTTGGGATTGTGACTTTAGCCGCCTCTTCCTGCGCGGCTGCTACCTGTTGTGCAATTTCCTGCTGGTCAATTTCCTTTAGCAAGTCAGAACTAAAGCAAGACTGCCAGGTTTCAATCGCCCAGAGCGCCTTATCGTCAACTATGCTATACTGCTGAACTAAAACTTTGACCAGGCGGCCGACAGATAGCCTATCCATCGGAAATTTCTTCCGCATTTCTGCCACGGTACCGATGTCGTAGGCCAGCATCATCAGGTTCACCCTAGACAGGTCATTTTGAAACACATCGTTGCATAGCCCTTTGGTATACTGCCGGGAAAGAAGTGCCCCGGGGTTTCGGACTATCTGCTTGCGGAATTCGGCCTTTTGCTCCATGCCTGCTCAACCTCACGGTCAAAAATTGGGATATCCGACTGAGCTTATGTTTGCTGCCAGCCTAGTCACGCCGCTACGACGGAATGGTTTATCCAAGGCAAACCCTTCCGGCCAGGCTGGGTCGTCACCATTCCCGATACTCAGTTTATCATTCGCTATCATTTGTCATAATCCTGCCTTTTTTTACCGTATTTTGCATGATCCGCCACATATATGCAATACCTTGAGCAAACTCCCAGGGTCTGGTAAAGGGGAGCTATCGCGACAAGCTAGCCGTGACGGCTCCGTGTCATCTCGATGAGACAAGATACGGAAAGTATATGGCCTTAGCCGCTACTCTGCCAACTCAAAGAGGCCATCGTCACCGGTGGCCTCTCAGGCGGTTTACATAATGCAGCCAACAGCCTTTTTGTGTTAGAATAGAAGTGTGGTGACATCCTAAGATGAGGGTGATAGATATGCTGTACCGCAATGAAACATCACTGGTTAAAGGGTATGCGTTAGCATCGAGCAATTGGTCCCTCAGGCCATCTTCTGCGCAAGATCGATAAATTCATTGACTTTGAATCTATCATCGGAAAAGTCAAGCCATTCTACTCCGACAATGTCGGCCGCCCGTCAATTGATCTAGTTGTCCTCTTTAAGAAGGTGTTCATCGGCTACCTCTTATGCATCCGCTCCATGTGCCAAGTGGCAAAAGAGGTCGAAACCAATAACGCCTACCGCTGGTTTCTGGGTCTTCTCCTGACTGATCCAGTACCACACTATTCTACCGTCAGCTAATACTATCTGAGACACTTTAAGGATACTGAGGTTTTTCAGGTGATCTTTGACAGCATTGTCTGGCAGGGTATCCGAAAAGGACTCATTGATGTAAAATTAATCATTAGTACTCCACCTATCTTAAAGCCAATGCCAACAAGGAGAAGCTCAGTAAAGGCAATATAGCCGAAGACGCCAAACGATATATAGCAGAACTGAACCGGGAAATCAATCTAGACCGGAAAGCCTATGGCAAGAAACCGTTAAAACTTGAGTAAGAGGCGCCCGAAGAGCAGGAAGTGAAGATAAGTACTACTGACCCGGAAAGCGGGAACATGGTGCGGCAAGGTAAACCCGAAGGCTTCTTTTACTTGGATCACCGTTCTGTGGATGGCAAACACAACCTGGTCACCGATGTCTATGTCGCCACCACAGCCAGAAACGGGGATAAGAGCCAGGGTGCCAGAGAACCATCCCCTTCCAAAACCGCCCCCAAAACCAAAAGACCACCGCGGCCGGTGGTCTTTTGGTTTGCCATAAGGTTAAATCAGATTAATCCCGCCCTTACCAGCATCCGCCGCACCATAGCGGCCGCCTGGGCCCGGGTAATATCTTCCATGGGCAGCAGCATCCCACCGCTCCCAACGGTGATACCATTGCAGATACAGGCGGCGACGGTATGGCGGGCGTAGCCGGAGACCATCGCGCCATCGCTGAACCCGGCGAGGAGCTGGGCCGCTTCCTCACCAGTAATCGGATCGTCCAGGCCGGCAATGGCCGCCGCCCGGGTGAGCATGAGCATGGCGTCCTGCCGGGAGATGGTCTCCCCGGCCCCAAACTCGCCGCCGGCCAGCCCGAAGGCGAGGCCGTAGTCCCGGGCGATGGTGACCGCGTCGTAGTCCGGGTGCGTCCGGGGGACATCGGGGTAAAGGTCACGCCCAAGGCCGGGCCGCATCAACCCCAGGGCCCGCACGACGATGGCGGCGAACTCGGAGCGGGTGCAGGCCGCATCCGGACTGAATTGCTCCGCGCCGGTGCCCGGCACGACCAGCCGGGAGGCCATGTCGCGGATATCGGCTGCCGCCCAGTGCCCGGCGGTGTCGGCAAAGGTCCGGGGCCCCCAGATAACCGAGTAGACGCTGTTGGTGAGGCTGTTGATTTTGGCGTAGTACCGGCCGTCGATGACGATGATGGTGGTGGGCACATGGGAGAAGGTCCCGTCCGCATTTAAGACGATGCCGGTGGTAATCCGGGACGGGTCTACGCCTTCGGGGATGGCGATGGTCCGCTCCACGTAACCGTTGAACTTGGAGACATCTACGGTCTTGCCCCCGCTGGTGCAAGTGATATTGAATTCCACCGGCCGGACAACCACCTGATAATTGCCCCGCTTCGCTGTGTCCTCGACGATACGGACCGCTTCCGCCGGCGGCTCGGCGATCCGAACGCTGACCTTGATTCCCTTCAGTTCCACCTGCTCGCCAATCTGCTCCGAGACCGCGTCAATATTGATCTCGCTCGCCGGGAGGGTATACGTGACATTTTCCGTCCGGATCTCCAGAACCGCGTCCTTCTGTTCCATGTTCTTCACCGTTTGCCCCGTTAATTGCCCAACCACTACATCAGATTTTACTGGCGTCGGTATGATAACCGTGCTGTTATTCCCCTCGAGCTCCAGCTTGGCTTTGACCATGTCATCGTTCACGGTAATCGTGGTCTCGATTTTACCGTCGATGGTCTTGGTCTCAGCGGTGGCCGCGAGCTCGACCTTGCCGTTCACATAGATCTCCACCATTGCGCCGGCCGGCGGCTCCGGATCAGGTTCGGGCACCGGATCGGGCTCTTTGTCCTTGGCTTTGATATTCGCCGTGGCCGCAGCGGTATCGGCCGCCAGGGTATAGTTCCCGGCGTCCGCCCCGGCCAGGGTGATGCCGGTGACGTTGACGGTCTTGGCCATGCCGGTGCTCGGGTCAACAAAGGCGAAGGTGCCAGTAGCGGTGACGATATCGCCAGGCACGATGCCGGTGAGGGTGATTTTTCCGGTGGTGTCGGTGTCGCCGTCGTAGGTCTTGTTGTTCGCCGTCGCGGTGACGGTCAGGAGTTTCGGCTCGATGGTCAGAGTGGCGTTTTGGATTAGGTCCTCATAGTTGGTTCCTCCGTCAATAGTGGCCGTGGCGTCGTCGTACTCTCCAGCGTCGGTGCCGGCGTTGTTGGTATAGACTACGGACACTCCGGCTGGGAGATTTCCAGTGAGAGTGATGGTGCGCTCGGTTCCATCGTAGGTGAAGACAGCGTCGTCGAACGTGACTCCGGCGATAACCGCCTGGTTGATGGTCAGGGTGCAGCTTTCACTGGCCGCTGCGTATTCGTCGTCGGCAGCCTTGGTCGCCATTAGCACAACGGAACCGGCCTGAAGAATCGTCACTTCCCCGCTGACCGCGTCGACGGCGGCGATACCTGGATCGCTCGACTCATAGCCAAAGGTACCGGCGCCGCTGCCGCCGCTGGCTGGGTGGACAAAGGCGGTGTCGCCGTAAACCTTGGTGACATCCGTGTAGGCAATGGCCGCCTGAGACTTCTTCGCGACCGGTCCCGCCCAGGCGCTGTCGGCCGCCGCCCCCGGGGTAGTCCCGGCAGCGGCTGCTGGCGTGACCGTGAAGCGGAGGTACCGGCCGACATCGTCAGTGGTGAGGGTATAGGTGCTGCCCGTGGCACCGTCGATAGCGCTCTCCCCGGTGCCGTCCGCTGCGGTGGCGCGGTACCACTGCCGGGAGCTTACGCCCTCGGCATCACCCTCGGTATCGGAGTAGGTATAGCTGCCGGTGAGCGTCTCACCCAGGCGGATGTCGCCGGTAACATGGACTTCTGCCGCGATCGGTGCGGCATTCACTTCCCACTGCGCGTACAGGGTCACTGCTGCCGGGCCCATGACGAAGGTCGCGCCGGGGGCATAGCCGGTTCCTTCCCCGTCGGCCTGGGTATTCCACTCGGCGAAGTCATACCCGGTCCGGGTCAGGCCGCCGGGGTTGCCCAGCACTGTGACGGTATCGTCGGCTAAATACTCGGCTACCGCCGGTACGCTCCCGCCGGTCGCGCCGTTAGCGGAGTAGGTCACCGGGTAGACGGCACCGAAGACTATTTTCTTCACCGCTTGGTTTCCACTATCCGTAAAATAAACAGCCCCGCTGCTGTCCACTGCCACACCATACGGCTCGCTAAAGCCGCTGCCCAGAGTGATGCGGTTCCCGCCGTCCGAGTCCATACGCTCGATGGTGCCTGCATCGGAGCTCACCACATAGATGTAACCGCTGCGGTCCACCGCGATCCCGACCGGAACGGCAAAGCCCGTACCCAGAACGGCGGGGTTCCCCCCGTCTGCGTCCATACGCCAGCAAAACCCAAAGTACATGTCCATCGCATAGATATAGCCGCTCCGGTCCACTGCGATGCCGGTCGGATATGCGATGTCATCGAACAGGCGAACCTGGTTCGTGCCGTCAGCGTCCAGGCGCCAGATGGCAGTTTCAGCATTATCAGCAAAGTCCGGCACATAGATCTGCCCGCTGTCGTCCAGGGCGATAAAATAGACTCGGGAAAAGTCATCATCCAGGAGTTCGCGATTGCTCCCATCCGCATCCAGGCGCCAGATTTCGAAGCCATCGGACACATAGATCCGTCCGCTCCCGTCTACCGCGATCCCCAAGACATCGGAAAAATCCGAACCCAGGGTCACGCGGCCCCCGCC
>CAZHIT010000191.1:0-5164 GCA_964533125.1 uncultured Candidatus Sumerlaeota bacterium | reverse complement strand
AGGGGTTGCGGTGGGAACGTGTATTAACCTCCGGACGGAGGACTATATCACCAGCACCCACCGTCCGAACGGGCATCTGATCGCCAAGGGGATGGACCTAAACGAAATGATGGCTGAGCTGTACGGGCGGAGCACCGGGAGCTGCCGCGGGAAGGGCGGGCCGATGCATTTGGCCGAGGTGCGGAGCGGGATACTGGGCGCGAACGGCATCGTCGGCGGCGGGTTCCCGATTGCGGCCGGGGCGGCCTTTGCGGCCCGGTACCAGGGGACGGATAATGTGGCGGTGTGCTTTTTCGGCGACGGCGCGGCGAACCAGGGGACCTTTCACGAGACCCTGAACCTGGCGGCGATTTGGAAGCTGCCGGTGGTTTTTCTGTGCGAGAACAATTTTTACGGGATGTCGATGAGCGCGGCCGAGAGCTTGAGTGTGCCGAACGTGGCGGACCGGGCAGCGGCGTACGCGATGCCAGGGGTGATTGTGGACGGCAACGACGCTCTGGCGGTCTGTGCCGCCGTCAAGGATGCCGTGGAGCGGGCGCGCCAGGGCGGCGGGCCGAGCCTCGTGGAGTGCAAGACGTTCCGCCGCGGCGGACATTCGGCCGAGGATAAGCAAGCTTACCGGCCGGTGGAAGAACTGGAACAGTGGGCGGAGAAGGATCCGATTGCGCGTCTGGAGCGCCGGGCATTGGCGGAGCAGGCGGTGACTGAAGCAGACCTGGCGGCGGTGCAGGCGCAGGTGGCGGCGGCGATTGAGGCGGCGGTGCAGTTTGCCGAATGCAGCCCCTGGCCGGCCGGCGAAGATGCGCTGAAGCACGTCTACAGCGACTGAATTTGAGCGGATGGAGGTGAAGATGATGCGGGAACTTAGCTATACCCAGGCCTTGAACGAAGCGCTGCGGGAGGAGATGCGCCGCGACCCGACGGTGTTTGCCGCCGGGGAGGAGGTCGGCTTTTCCGGCGGGATTCACGGGGTAACCCGGGGGCTGCTGGCCGAATTTGGCCCGGAGCGGGTGAAGGATATGCCGATATCGGAGTCGGCGATTATTGGCCTTGCGACCGGGGCGGCGGCGGCCGGACTGCGGCCGGTGGTGGAAGTGATGTACCAGGACTTTATGGCGGTGTGCATGGACCAGTTGGTGAATCAGGCGGCCAAAATCCCGTATATGTTCGGCGGTCAGGTTAAACTGCCGCTGGTGGTCCGGACCCAGTGCGGTTTGGGGCGGAGCCAGGCGGCCCAGCACTCCCAGAGCCTGGAGGCCTGGTTTGCCCATATCCCAGGGCTGAAAGTGGTCATGCCGGCCACACCGGCGGACGCCAAAAGTCTGCTCCTGGCTTCAATCCGGGATAATAACCCGGTGGTGTTTATCGAGCACAAGCAGCTCTATCACCTCACCGGGGAGGTGGCGGAGGATGCACCGGTGCTCCCGCTCGGGTCAGCGCAGGTGGTGCGGGCTGGGGCGGACGTGACCATCGTTGCCTGGGCCTGGATGGTGCACCAGGCCTTAGCGGCAGCGGCGGAACTGGCCGGGGAAGGGATCGATTGTGAAGTAATTGATCTGCGAACCATCCGTCCCCTCGATCAGGCAACCATCCTCGCTTCGGTGGCCAAAACCGGACGCCTGGTGATTGCCCAGGAAGCGGTGCTGACCGGCGGGATCGGCGGGGAGATTGCCGCCATCGCGGCCGAGAAAGCATTTGACACTCTGAAGGCTCCGATAGTGCGGGTAGCCGCGCCGGATACGCCGGTGCCGTTCAGCCCGCCGCTCGAGGAGTTCTACACCCCCGGCAAGCGGCAGATAGCAGCAGCGGTAAGGCAGACGATGCAGTACCAGCGGTAACTGCGGCGGCCGAGGATCGGCGGAGCTGAGGATTTATCCCGTTTCGCCTGGATTAGCGGATAACCCATAAGCATAAAGGAGGAGAAAGATGAAAACGAACCGGATTCGCGCCGCCCTGAAGGCTGGTAAGAACGTCATCGGGACGTTCGTGGCCACCCCCGACCCGTCCATTGTGGAACTCCTTGGATACGCCGGGTTTGACTACCTGATTATGGACATGGAGCACGGCCCGCTGGATACGGTGCTGATGGAGAATATGCTCCGGGCCGCGGATGCGTCGGGGACGGTACCCACGGTCCGGGTGACCCAGAACAATCCTTCCCTGATTTTACGGGCTCTCGATTGCGGGGCGATGGGTGTGGTCATCCCCCAGGTGAATGATGTGACGAGCGCCACGGCGGCGGCCAAGTCGATGCGCTATGCTCCGGCCGGCGGTTACCGGGGCATGGCTCTGGGGACCCGGGTGACCAACTACGGTATGATCGGGCGGGATGAAGCGCTCCAGTTCGCCGCCGAAGGGCCACTGGCTATCCTCCAGGCTGAATCCAAAGAATGTTTGCAAAACCTCTCCGAGATCGTCAAGATCCCCGGCGTGGATATGATGTACATCGGTCCCACTGACCTCTCCCAATTCCTCGGTTACCCGGCGCAGATCGACCACCCGGAAGTGCAGAAGGCGATCCACCAGATCGCGGATACCACCCGGGCGGCTGGCTTATATGTGGGGATGTTTGTCCGCAGTGCGGAAGAAGCGAAGTACTGGGCCGGGCAGGGCATCCAGTTCCTGACCGTGGGCGGGGACAAGGGATATATGTTCCGGGCGGTTCGGGAGACCATTAAGGCGCTGGAGAGCATCAAATAGGATCCCCCCGTCGGGTAGGCGGAACACGGCCAGCTTGGATTGGCCGTTGCGCGAGATCTCAAACATCCGGCTGTTGGCTATTTGCCTCAGCCGGATTCTGTTTGGTGCGGGCGGCGGCGCTTGGGTGCGGGCGGTAAGTCTTCAGCCCGGGCGGCGGCGCTTCAGTCCCCCGGGGAAGGTTATAGGGGGCAGCATCCCCGACTGCCCAGGCGGGACTCCGCCTTACGCCGGGATTTTCCTGCCTTGGTCGGTGAATGGGCGGGACGGCGGTCCGGCGGCGGTTGTCTCCCATTGGCGAAGGTATCTGCGGATTAACAAATACGTTCATTTGTGGTATTCTCTTGGTAGGGGACAGGGGTAAGGGGGGAGAGAGATGATCAAGGTCGGTGTGCCGCGGGCGCTGGCGTACTACAGTTTTTTCCCGCTCTGGGAGACCTTCTTTGCCGAAATCGGCGCCGAGTTGGTTGTCTCGGAGCCCACGACCAAGGAGATCCTAAACGAAGGGATTAAGGAGACGGTCAACGACGCCTGCGTGCCGGTGAAAATCTTCCACGGGCACCTGGCGAGCCTGCGGCAGAAAGTGGATTATTTGTTCGTGCCGCGGCTGATTAACATCAACCGGATGACCACCTTCTGCCCGAAGTTTTTGGGCCTGCCGGACATGATCCGTAGCTCAATGGATGATCTGCCGCCGATAATCGACGTGCGGATCGATTTCCGCAAGGGCTGGTACGAACTGCTGCGGGTGTGTTACCGGGTGGGGCGGCTGTTTACCCGGAACGGCTGGAAGATTTTGCGGGCGTACCACAAAGCGGTGCGGGTCTTCGGCAGCTTCAAACGCCTGCTGGAGCAGGGGTTTGCTCCGGATGAGGCGATGGAGATTATCCGCCATCCGGATAAGCCGTGGCCGGCACCACCGGAACCGGACAACCGGCAGCTGCGCTTGGCGTTGCTGGGGTATCCCTACGAGATCTACGACCGGTTCGTGAGCCTTAACGTGCTGAACAAACTGAAGGCGATGGGAGTCGCGGTGGTCACGGCCGATATGGTTCCGGCGCGTCTCTTGCTCCGCCAGGCACGGAAAATAGCGAAAATGCTGTTTTGGACCTACAGCGACGAGGCAGTGCGGGCGGCGTACCACTTCTTTGAGAACGGGGGCGTCGACGGGATTATCCACATTACCGCCTTTGGCTGCGGCCCGGATGCGATGGTGGATAAAATGATGGAGCTGGAGGCGCGGCACCGGCGGGATGTGCCGTTTATGTCGCTGATGATTGATGAGCAGACGGCGGAAGCGGGGCTGGTGACCCGCCTGGAGGCCTTTGTGGATATGCTGCGGCGGAGGAGGCGGTTAAATGAACATAACTTATCCGTACCTCGGTAACTCGCCGCAGCCGTTCCGGGATTTTTTAGTCGGGCTGGGGCATCAGGTGGTGCTGCCGGCACGGCCGAGCAAGCAAACCCTGGACTTAGGGGTGAAGTACGCCCCGGAGTTTGCCTGCCTGCCCCTGAAGATTGTACTGGGCACCTTTATTGAAGGTTTGGAGCGGGGGGCGGATACTCTGGTGACGACGGGAGGGGTGGGACCCTGCCGGGCCGGGCAGTACGCCCAGATTCAGGAGCGAATCCTGCGGGAACTGGGGTATGAGTTTCAAATGATCGTATTTGAGCCGCCGCGTCGGGATTTCGCCGGGGTGGTCCGGAACTTGGGGCGCCTGGCGAACGGACGGCCCTTCCCCCGGCTGTGGAACCTGGGGCACATCCTCTGGCAGAAGCTGAAGACCGCCGATGAACTGGAGCGGGCGAGCCACGCCATCCGGCCGCGGGAGTTGACCCGGGGCAGCACGACGCGGGCCTACCGTGAGGCACTCGCGCGGCTGAATCAGGCCCAGACCCTGGCGGAGGTCAGAGATGCGGGCAAAGAGGCAGGTGCGATCCTGGCAGCGGTGCCGCAAAATCCCCGCCGGAAGGTGCTGCGGATTGGCACAGTGGGAGAGATCTATGTGCTACTCGAGCCGGCATCGAACCTGGAGATCGAAGAGATGCTGGGGGAGATGGGGGTCTGGGTGGACCGCTCGATGTTCCTCTCCGGGTGGACTGGTTCCAATGTGGTGCTGGATCTGCTGCGGATTACCGGCGAGAAGGAAGTGAAGCGGGCGGCCCGGCCTTACCTGCCGGAGATGATTGGGGGGCACGGCCAGGATTCGGTGGGCCATACCGTGCTGTACGCGGCGGAAGGGTACGACGGGGTGATCCAGATGGCGCCCTTTACCTGTATCCCGGAAATCGTGGCCAAGAGCGTGCTGGGCAAGGTGAGCCGGGAGCTCCGGATACCGGTGCTGACGGTGTTTATGGATGAGCAGACCGGCAAGGCCGGCCTGCAGACGCGCCTGGAGGCCTTTGTGGACCTGCTGCGCCGGAAGCGGGAGAAAGGGGAGCGTGCGACGGCATGAAGGGGTACCTG
>CAZHIT010000190.1:3326-5176 GCA_964533125.1 uncultured Candidatus Sumerlaeota bacterium | reverse complement strand
GCCCTGGGCCACGTGCATATGGATCTTGGTGCCGAGCTTCTTGGCGTTGGCCCGCACCTCCAGCAGCAGTTCCCGGCTCAGCATATCCGGTCCCTGGGGGCCGAACAGGACGGTGATCCGGCCGTCTTTGGCGCCGTGCCAGTCCTCGTACAGCTTGATGTTGGCCAGCAGCCGCTCTTGCCCGACAGCGGGGTCGAAGGGATACAGTTCACCCAGCTTCAGTTTGGACATCCCTGGCATCATTTCGTTGATGACCGGTGCGACCCGGGCCCTTATCCCCAGGGTCGCGAAGTTCCCGACCATATCCTCCATCGGGTTGCCGAAATCCATCAGGGTGGTGGTGCCGGCCTTCAGGGCTTCGATGGCGTTGACCATCGATCCGGTCCGGATGGCGGCCGGGGTAAAATGCTCGGTGAATGGGCGGACCCCCCGCTGCATCCAGTTGTTGGTGTCCTGAGCGACGCCCCGGATGGCGCCTTCCCAGGTATGGGAATGGGCGTTGATCAGCCCGGGCATCACCACTTTGCCCTTGGCGTCGATCTCCCGATGCGCCGGGTGGGCGCGGCGGACCTCGTCGCTCGGGCCGACGGCAACGATTTTACTCCCCCGGATGGCCACTGCCCCGTCGAGGAGGAGGCCGGTACCGGGTCCTTCCATGGTAACCAGATAAGCGCTGTGAATCAGGATATCTTCCACTCATAACCCTCCTTGGTTTACGCGTATAATATTGTATTATTCCCCGCTTCGCCGGATAAACCTCCCGGCGGGTGACTTCCCGGCGGCGGATAAATTACCGCCCTTCGCCTGGAGAAAACAGGAATCAGGGGCGGCGGTGTCCAATTATTCAGGATACAATCGTAGTTTACTGCCGGGAGGGGAAAAGAGTGGACAAAGTTATCGATCTCTATTTAGACCTGCCGCCGTCGGAAGACCACCTCGTGAGCCTGCTGTCCTGGTTTTTCCTCGGCGAGGGGGCCAAAAGCGCCAAAGGATACAAATACACGTTTGGGGCCAAGCAAGCCCAGTACCTCGGCTTCACCTTAGAGCAGCTTGAAGCGCTTGCCGCCGCCGGGCCAAAGGAGTTTGAGGCCACAGTCCGTGCCGCCGCCCGCAAAGTCACCATGAGCTTAGACGAGTTTGTTCGCTACCTCGACCAGGCCGGGGTCGCCTGGGGCGCCACCAGCACCTACGACCACAACAGCGAAGCGACGGCCGCCGTCGTGAAGGCCTACCCGGAGAAGTTTGTCGGCTTTGTCTACGTCGACCCCCGCCAGGGGATGCAGGCCGTCCGCAGCCTCGAGTACGCGGTCAAGGAGCAGGGCCTGACCATTGCCTATTTCACCGCCTTCCGGACTGGGGTGCCGGCCAACGACAAGAAATGCTATCCCCTCTACGCCAAAGCGGTCGAGCTCGATATCCCCGTCTTCATCTACAGCGCTATGAACTTAAGCGGGGCGCTCCCGATGGAAGTCGGTCATCCCCGCTGCATCGACGAAGTTGCCCGCGATTTTCCGGAACTGAAGATTATGGCTACCGTCTGCGGTTACCCCTGGATCACGGAGATGATCGGCGTGGCGCGGCGCCACCCCAATCTGTACCTGAATACCGAGATCATCGAGCCGGCCGAAATCGCCGTCCCGGGCAAAGGGATGGAGATGCTCCTGCACTACGGCAACACCGAGCTGCAGGACCGGATCTGCTTTGCCTCCAACTGGGCCCTGCAGGGCAAACCCCTGACCGAACTTATCGACCAGGCGCGCCGCCTGCCGCTGACCGACACAGTAAAACAAAAATGGCTGTACACCAACGCGGCCCGGTTCTTTGGCCGGGAATAAACAACGGTTCATAGG
>CAZHIT010000190.1:0-3316 GCA_964533125.1 uncultured Candidatus Sumerlaeota bacterium | reverse complement strand
TAGGGACTGAGTTTGGATTATTGCGAGGAGGCCCGCAGGCCGACGCGGCTTTTCTGGACCCCCCTTTGCTTGGCCGCTACCGGCGCCAGTAGGTGAAGGGCTGAAAGATTATTATTGCAGGCAATGGTAAGGATTACGTCATTGCGGGAAGGCCCGCAGGCCGACGCGGCTCTTCTGGCCCCCCCGCTGTTTCGTCCTTCCGTGCCAATAACTGCCACAGAAAGAGGTGCGAATAATGCATTACGAACTGATTATCAAAAACGGTTTCCTCGTGGACGGCACGGGCAAGGGCGGCTATAACGCCGACCTCGCTGTTGCCGCCGGGAAGATCGCCCAAATCGGGGACCTCGCGGGCGATAGCGCGGACCGGGTCATCGACGCCGCCGGCACCATCGTCGCCCCCGGCTTTATCGATCTGCACACCCACGGCGACGGCGCGGTGCTCAGCGTCCCCCGGGCCGAGAACTACATCCTGCAAGGTGTAACCACCATCATTGGCACCAACTGCGGCGGCGGGGTTTGCGCCGCGGCGGTGGGCGACTTCCTGCAAGCGGTGGAAGCGGCGAAGCCCTCGCTCAACTTTGGCTCTCTGGTCGGGCACGGCGATATCCGCCAGGCGGGCATGGCCGATTCCACCACCGCGGCGTCGGAAGCGGACCTTGCGGCGATGGAGCAGTTGGTGGCCAAGGCCATGCGCGAAGGAGCCTTTGGTATGTCCACCGGGCTTGAATATTGGCCGGGGCGGTACGCCACGACCGACGAACTGGTCCGTCTGGCCGGGGTCGTCAAAGCGTACGGCGGCATTTATGCCAGCCATATCCGCGACGAACAGACCGGGGTCATCACCGCCGTGGGCGAAGCGATTGAGGTTGGCCGCCGCTCCGGCGTCGCCGTGGAGATCTCCCATCTGAAGCCCTGCGGGGCGGCGGTCTGGGGTTATGGACCGGTGCTGGTCAGTATGCTGACCACGGCCCGCGCCCTGGGCATAGACATCACCGCCGACCAGTACCCCTACGGCGCTTCCGCTACCGGTTTTAGCCAATGCTTCCCCGCCTGGGCGCTGGAGGGCGGCAACGAACGCCTGGCCGCTCGCTTACAGCAGCCGCACTTAAATCAGCGGATCCGGGCCTATGCGGCCAACCAGATCCGTATCCGGGTGGGCGAAGACCTCTCCCTCATCCAGGTCTCCGTCTATGCCGCCGCGCCCTCCTATGCCGGTAAGCATCTGAGCGAAATCCTGACGGAGCGGGGCCAGGAGCCAACGCTCGAAAACGGGATTTCCCTCATCATCGAGATGTACCTCCGGGGCGAACCCATGCTCATCTACCACTACATCAACGAAGACGACATCCGCACCATTATGCGCAGTCCCTTCGTGTCGGTGGTTACCGACGGCCACATCTGCGCCTACGGCCAGGCTTCGCCTCACCCCCGGAGTTACGGCACATTCGCCCGGGTGCTGGGGCGCTATGTGCGCGAGCAGCATGTGCTCACCCTGGAAGAAGCCGTCCGCAAGATGACTTCCTTCCCGGCCTGGCGGATGGGCCTTACGGACCGGGGCGTCCTGGCGGTCGGGAACCGCGCCGACATTACCGTCTTTGACGAGCGGACCGTCGCCGATACCGCCACCTTCTTCAGCCCCCACCGGTACGCCGTCGGCATCGACTATGTTATTGTCAATGGCGTCGTCACTGCCGAGAAGGGCAAGCACACCGGCGCCGCCGCCGGGCAGGTGCTGTACGGGCCGGCCAAGCGGTAGACGCTCACTGGCGCCGGGTTTGGTCCGGATGGCTATTTACGTGCCCCTGTGATCTGTATTGAATAGGGCTTATGCCAAAGGCTTTGAGCATCCCGGGATGGGAAGCGCAAAGCCTTTGCTTTTTTGGGGCGGGGAGTTGCGGACGGGCAGCCTTGGCCGGCTTGTGGTTTCCGATTCTGGCAGGATGCTTTTTTGGCGTTTACACGCTGTAAATATCAACGAATATTCGAGTCACTTGCTCACCAGTTCTGGAGCTACCCGTGTCCGGGGAGTTGGCCGTTTGTCTATCACCTCTCCGGCCGTTGGCCGTGAAGTGAACCCGGTCATCTGTGGATCACTCGGGCCATATGCCGCCGTTTTGCGGGCGGCGCACAGTTTGCTATCGTTCTCCCGGCTCATTTTCCCTTCAACTCATGCGCCTCATCCTCGTCGAGCAACTTCACTGGGTGTGCAAGATCGGGTGGAGGAGATGAACCGAATGTGAGGGGTTCGGTGGTTGATCCGATATGCGGGTAAGTAACATATGTTACTATCATAAGTGACGGAGGGACAAGGTGCTGGGAGCGATTCTACGTTTTATGACGTTGAAGACAGAACACGGATGAAAGCGGACATAAAAGTGAGGAAAATTTCCGATAATTCCAGGATTCGACAAATTACTCCACCTTGTGGGTAATATAATGAGCTTGTAAGCAAACAGTGCGCAGGCTTATTTCTGTTTAAAGGGGGTTAAGCAATGTTGATAATGCACTTAACCAGAGACCATTTTAAGAAAAGGGTATCCCTGCTACTGGCTTGTTCCCTACTACTGTTATCCTTTATTCCGTTGCCGGTATCGGCCAGCTTTGACCCGGTGGATAAATCGATTTTGGATTTGCTGCCGGGTCAATCTATGTCTATCGGGACCAGTGACGACGCAGTTGCCCAGGCAGAACTGATGCAGTTATTGAAAGAGCTTCAGCCCGACAAGGAGTATACATCGGCAGAACTGCGGGAGATCAAGGAACAGGTACGCGTCGAAACCGGACCGACCGATGTCGATCCTGGCGACATACCCGCCAAGAAATACGACCGGTTTATCATTAAGTACGCCGACGCAAACGGGGACAAGAGCCTGGGAGCCAGTGCCAAAGAAAAAAGTAAAGGGCTGAAACCGCTAAAGGACAAGAAATATGCGGTGGTCGAGGCCAAGGAAGCAATGAAGTTGGAGGACTTCATCTTTGCAGCCAAGTATAAGGATAAGGCGACAAACATCGTTTCCATCCAGCCTGACTATGAGCTTAGCTTTATGTCAATCGACCCATACTATTCAAGTCAGTGGGGAATAGAGAATACTCAATCTGTACTGGAGGAGTACAACGACCTGTATGTTCAGGAGTGGCTCCGTCGGCTTCCACCACATTTGGGAGAAGTCATCAATAGCTGTCCTGAACTAAAGGATATGGTTATGACCATACCGATGGATGAACTCCGGAATCGATTGATTGTTCATCATCTACCAAAAGAATGGTGTATTCATTATTTTCCATGGTGTTTTTTTTCTAAAACAAAAATATA
>CAZHIT010000189.1:0-5222 GCA_964533125.1 uncultured Candidatus Sumerlaeota bacterium | reverse complement strand
AGGAACCGATAGTCCAGACGCTCACCGGAGCGGTAGCGCGCCGGCAGGTTGCCCACGCCTATTTACTCTCCGGCCCGGAGGGTATCGGCAAGGAGTTCACCGCCCTAAACCTCGCCCAGGCCCTCAACTGCGGGGAAGGGGACGACGCCTGCTGCCATTGCCGGTCGTGCCGCCGCATTGAGGCCGGCAGTCACCCGGATGTCAAAATCATCCGCCCGGACGGGGCTTCGATCAAAATTGAGCAGGTCCGGCAGCTGCAGATGGACATTGTGAGCCAGCCGATTGAAGGCCGGTACAAGGTCTATATCTTGGCGGAGGCCGAGCGCCTGACCCTGCCGGCGGCGAACTGCCTGCTGAAAACGCTGGAGGAGCCGCCGCCCTACGCGGTGTTGCTTTTGCTCACCGCCCGGCTGGCGGCGCTGCTGCCGACGGTGGTGTCGCGTTGCCAGCTCTTGCGCTTTTCCCCGGTGGCGCCAGAGTTGATCGAGGCGCACCTGATCCGCGCCGCTGGGAAAACCCCGACCGAGGCGCGCCTGATCGCTTCGCTAACCGGCGGGATTATCGGTGCGGCCTTAGCGATGGCCGCAAGCGGCGACTTTGACCGGCGGCGGGGCGAGGCGGCAGCGCTCGCGGAGTCGATTACCCGGGAGGGGTACGCGGGGTTGCCCGAACTGTCGCGCCGCCTGGAAAAGGAAAGCGAGGGCGGCCGGGAGCAGTACCTGGATCTGCTGCAAATCTTTTTCCGCGATATGATGGTCTGGCAGGAAACCGGGGCGGCGGACCTGCTGGTAAACCAAGACCGGCTTGCGATTTTTCAGGAGTTTGGCCCGGGCTATACCCGGAGCGAATTATTGGCTTTTGTGCAGGCGATTGAGCGGACCAAAACCCGCATCCGGCAAAACATTAATCCCAGTCTGGCGCTGCAGTCTTTGCTGCTGCACTTAACCCAGGCGAGATAAGCGGGTTAGCCATAAGGAGGAAAGAAATGTACAAGGTGGTTGGAATCCGGTTTAAGGAAGCGGGCAAGATTTACTATTTTGACCCGGACACAAGCGAACTCGCCGCCGGTGACCATGTCGTGGTCGAGACCGCCCGCGGCGTGGAATATGGCCAGGTGGTGGTGGCGCCCAAGGAAGTCGCGGACAAAGACATCGTCACCCCCCTCAAAAAGGTGCTGCGCAAGGCTACCGCCCGCGACATCGAACAGGTGCAGGAAAATGAAAAGAAGGAAAAAGAGGCTCTGGCCATCTGCGCCCGCAAGGTTGAGGCGCACGGGCTGGAGATGAACCTGGTGGATGTGGAGTACACCTTCGATAACAGCAAGATCGTTTTCTATTTCACCGCCGAAGGGCGGGTCGATTTCCGGGACCTGGTCAAGGACCTGGCCTCGGTGTTCCGCACCCGGATCGAACTGCGCCAAATCGGGGTTCGGGACGAAGCCAAAATGCTGGGGGGCATCGGCCCCTGCGGCCGCGTCCTCTGCTGCTCCAGTTTCTTAGGCGAGTTTCAGCCGGTGTCCATCCGCATGGCCAAAGAGCAGAACCTGTCATTGAACCCGACCAAAATTTCCGGGCTCTGCGGCCGGCTGATGTGCTGCCTGAAGTACGAGAGCGAGTCCTACGAAAAGAACCGGGTGCGCCTGCCGGCCGTCGGTGCGAAAGTGGCCACTCTCGCCGGCGAAGGCGCGGTGGTGAAGCAGGTGCCGACCAAAAATGCGGTGCTGGTCCGCCTGAGTTCCGGGACCGAGCAGGAGTTTTCGGTGGAAGAAGTGGAAGAAAAGACCGGGGAGTGGACACAGGACAGCTAAACCGCCCCGGATTTACCCTCTAAGGCCGGTCGTTCTTTAGGGGGTTTCTTATTTTACCAGGGTGAGGAGCGGTGGCGGTGCCGGGCGAAACGGAGTTAAAACCGGGCGAGCGGATCGACTTGCTGGTCAGTAAACAACTGCGGATTATCCAGAATCCGGCCGCGTTTTGCTTCTCGATCGACGCGGTGCTGCTGGCGCATTTTGCCTGGGTGAAACCGGGGGACTTGGTCTGCGACCTGGGCACCGGTACCGGGGTCATCCCCCTGCTGCTAAGTGCGATCAGCCGGGCGGATCATATTTACGGTTTGGAGATCCAGCCGGAGATGGCGGATATGGCCCGGCGCAGTGTGCTTCTCAATGGGTTGGATGATAAGATCACCATTGAGACCGGCGACCTGCGGGAGGCGGTCTTACGCTACGGCTCCAGCCGCTTTGACCTGGTGGCCACGAACCCACCTTACCACCGCCTGCGCCGGGGAGAGCTAAACCAGACCGACGCCCAAACCCTGGCCCGGCACGAAGTTCTCTGCACCCTTGAGGATGTGGTTACGGCCGGGAGCCAAATCGTCAAATCCCGGGGGCGGTTCGCGCTGGTGCACCGGCCGGAACGACTCACCGATATCCTTCTGGCCATGCGGCAGCGTCAACTGGAACCGAAGCGCCTGCAGCTGGTGCACCCCCGGGCAGGCGAACCGGCCTCGATTCTCCTGGTGGAAGCGGTCAAAGACGGCCGGCCGGGGCTCTCGGTTCTGCCCCCGCTCTGCGTTTACGAAGCGGACGGGACATATACGGCGGCGCTGCGGGATATATATTTTGGTAAGCACGAAGGCGGGTGCGAAGATGACTGAGAACGGACCGGGGACGCTGTACCTTTGCGCCACCCCCATCGGCAACCTGGAGGACATCACCCTGCGGGTCCTCTCCGTACTGAAGAGCGTGGATTACCTCGCGGCAGAGGATACGCGGCGGACGATTAAGCTCCTCAATCACTACGAGATCAAAGTCCCTTTAATCAGCTACCACGAGCACAACCGGCGGCAAAAGGGGCCACAGCTGATCGAACTGTTGCAGCAGGGGAAGAACATCGCTTTGGTCTCGGACGCCGGCACCCCGGGGATTTCGGACCCCGGGTATGACCTGGTTTGCCTCGCCATTGAGCACGGGATAAACGTGATCCCCCTGCCCGGGCCGACGGCCTTCGTGGCTGCCCTCATCGCTTCCGGCCTGCCTACCGACCGGTTCGTGTTCGAAGGTTTTCTACCGAAAGCACGGGGGGAGCGGTTGAAGGTCGTGGCCGGATTGCGGGGGGAGACCCGCACTCTGGTGTTCTACGAATCGCCCCACCGCTTGCTTGCGACTTTGGCGGAACTGGCGACGGCCTTGGGGGACCGGCCGGCGGCGGCGGCGCGGGAGATCACAAAAAAGTTTGAGGAAATCAGCCGGGGGACCATAAGCGAACTCCAGGCAAAGTTTGGCGCCGCCGCCCCCCGGGGTGAGTTTACCCTGATCGTGGGCGGGTCTGCGGCGGTGACGGCGGATGTGGCTCCGGTCGGGCCGGAGGCAGGGCTTACGCCGGCCGAACGCGTGGCGCAGTTAATGGCGACCGGGATCGACAAGAAGACGGCGATCAAGCAGGTAGCCGTTGAACGGGGTCTGCCGAAGCGGGAAGTGTACGCGGCGGTACTGGACCTGGTAAGAGACAGGTCTATAGAAGAAGGGGAAGAAGGGGAGGAGCGGGATGATTGACCTGTTGGTGCGGGGCGGGCAATTGCTGGATGGCACCGGCAACCCCTGGTACCGGGGGGACGTGGCGGTACAGGCGGGGAAGATTGCGGCAATCGGATCAATGCGCGGGGTGAAGGCGGCCCGGACGATTGAGGCGGAGGGTCTGGCCGTGGCGCCGGGGTTTATCGACATTCACTCCCATTCGGATACCATCCTGCTGGCTAACCCTTTGGCCGAGAGCAAGGTCCGGCAGGGGGTAACCACCGAAGTGGTGGGCAACTGCGGCAACTCGGCGGCTCCGCTGGCGGGAGTAGTGTCCGAGGAGATCCAGGAAACCATGTGCGGCTTTGGTCTCGATCTGACCTGGCAGAGCATGGGCGAATACCTCGACTGCGCGGCCACTAGGCATCTCTCGGTCAACTTGGCGGCCCTGGTCGGGCACGGCACGCTGCGGAAGGCGGTAATGGGCTACGCCGACCGGGCGCCGACCCCGGCGGAACTCGCGGCGATGCAGGACCTGCTGTCGGCCGCCATGGAAGCCGGGGCCTTTGGAATGAGCACGGGGCTGATCTATCCCCCCGGGGTCTTTTCCCGGACCGATGAGCTGATCGCTATTTGCGAAGCCATCAAGCCTTACGGCGGAATTTATACCAGCCACATCCGCAACGAGGGGAAGGACCTCCTTGCGGCGGTGACCGAAGCTATCGCCATCGGGGAGAGTTCCGGCGTGCCGGTGCAAATCTCCCACCACAAGGCGGCCTCGGCCCTGGTCTGGGGCAAGGTGGCTGAAACCCTCGGGATGATCGATGCCGCCCGGGCGCGGGGCGTGGATGTGACCGCCGACCAGTACCCCTACGTGGCGACCAGTACCACCCTCACCGCACTGCTCCCGAACTGGGCACACGCCGAGGGTGGGGACGGGATGCGGCGGTACCTGCGTGACCCGGCCCAGCGCGGGCAGCTAATCACCGGGATCCGGGAGAAACGCTGGTACCGGGACGACTGGGACAAAATCGTGATTGCCGCGGTCCGCACTGAAGCCAACAAGGGTCTGGAAGGGATGAGCCTCGCGGCCATCGCGGCGGCGCGGGGCACGACCGGTCCGGACGTAATTATCGACCTCCTGCTGGAAGAAGACGGCGTGGTCAGTATGATTATCTTTGCCATGTGCGAACCGGACGTCGCCCGGGTGATGCAGCACCCGGCGGTGATGATCGGGAGCGACGGGAGCGCGCTCGCACCAACCGGAATCTTCGGTCAGGGTAAACCGCACCCACGCAACTACGGCACCTTCCCCCGGGTGTTGGGCAAATACGTCCGGGAGGAGCGGGTGATTACGCTGGAAGACGCGGTTCGCAAGATGACCTCACTCCCGGCCGGTCGGCTGGGCCTGCCGGACCGAGGCCTGCTGCGGCCGGGGCTGGCGGCAGATATCACCGTCTTTGATCCAGCCACCGTCCGGGATGGAGGCGACTTTACCGACCCCCACCGCTACCCAGACGGCATAGAATACGTGATTGTAAACGGCGTGGTGACCATCGAGCGGGGCGCGCATACCCAGGCCCGGGCCGGCCAGGTACTGCGGCACGGAAAATAAAAGAGGAGGGTGCAGATGAACACGCGGGAATACCAGGCGCAGGTGTGCCGGGAGATCGACTTACTCCAAGAGCGGCTTGACGAGATTAGCCTT
>CAZHIT010000188.1:3793-5263 GCA_964533125.1 uncultured Candidatus Sumerlaeota bacterium | reverse complement strand
GGGCCACCAGGTAACCCTCTATGTCTACGAGCCCGACCTTGCCACCGCTATGGCCACCGAACGGGTAAATACTCTGTACCTGCCGGGAATACGCTTGCCGGATACCGTCACCGTCACCAATTCCCTGGCCGAGGCCGCTGCCGGCGCCGCCATCACCGGCATCGTCGCGCCCTCCCACGCCTTCCGCTCCGTGATCCGGGGCCTGGTCCCGCACCTCGACCCCCGCACGGTCGTCGTCAGCATGACCAAGGGCATCGAAAACGACACCCTGCTGCGGATGTCTGAAATCCTGGCTCAGCTGCTCCCGCCGGCCCTGCAGGAGCGGGTGGCCGTGCTCTCCGGCCCGAACTTGGCCGGGGAAGTCAGCCGGGGCATCCCCGCCGCCACGGTGGCCGCCTCCCGGCACCAATCAATCGCCGACTTCGTCCAGGAAGTGTTTATGACCAAAACCTTCCGTGTTTACACCCACCACGACGTCATTGGCGTCGAGCTAGGGGGTGCCCTGAAGAACGTCATCGCGCTTAGCGCCGGCATCGCCGACGGCCTCGGGTTTGGCGACAACACCAAGGCCATGCTCATGACCCGGGGCCTGGCCGAAATCGCCCGGCTGGGGCAGGTCATGGGCGCCGAAACCCTCACCTTCGCCGGCCTCTCGGGCTTAGGCGACCTCATCTGCACCTGCTCCAGTCCCCACAGCCGCAACCACCGCGCCGGCATCCGTATCGGCCGGGGCGAGAGCCTCGAGGCCATCCTGGCCGGCACGAACATGGTCATCGAAGGGGTCAATACCGCCCGCGCCGCGCATGAACTGGCCAGCCGGCACCGGATTGAAATGCCTATTGCCGAAGAGACCTACCGGGTGCTCTTCGAACACCAGTCGCCCCAGGCGGCGGTGGCAAACCTCATGGGGCGCGAGCGTAAGCTCGAGCTTGAGGAAGTGGATAACTACCGGCGGAAGTAGATTATGGTACAATATACCAGAGAAAATAGCACCAGCGGCGGGTAATCCTGGCAGGAATTCTGCCATGTTATGTGTAATTGATACAGGCATTACCTTCTGACTGGACGCTGATTGGGGGAGGCTTCGTGGAAAAAGAGATCGAATTAAGGGAGATCCTGCAGATTATCCGCCGCCGGTTTTGGCTGATTGCCCTCATTACCCTGGCGGCGGTACTCACCAGCGGGATCATCAGCTACTACGTCCTGACGCCGATATACAAGGCGACGACCACCCTGATGGTCATCAAGAAGGAATCACCCACACCTATTGACTACACCACCGTGCTCATGAACCGGCAGTTGGTGAAGACCTACGGCCGCATCGCCCAGAGCCGGACGGTGGCCGAAGCCGTCGTCCGGGAACTGGGCCTGACCATTTCGTCCGACGCCCTGCGGGGCAAGATCAAGGTCAGCGCCGTGGGTGACACCGAGATCATCCAAATTGACGTTGAAGACACCAGTCCCATCCAG
>CAZHIT010000188.1:0-3783 GCA_964533125.1 uncultured Candidatus Sumerlaeota bacterium | reverse complement strand
CAAAGTGGCCGAGGTCTTCATCCTGCAGGTGGGCCAAATCATGAAGGTCGAAAACGTCAACGTCATCGACCCGGCCATCCGGCCAGGGAGCCCCGTCAAACCGCGGCCGAAGCTGAATATGGCCATCGCCGGCGCCTTAGGGCTGATGGTCAGCCTGGGTATTGTCTTTGTGATGGAGTACCTTGACAACACCATCAAGACTCCGGAGCAGGTGACCGAACTGCTGGCACTGCCGGTGCTCGGCACCATTCCCCGGATTGATGTGAACAAAGAGCAGCGTCGGGTGGAGAAGATGCAGCGGCGCGAAGCCAAAAAGAACGGGGCGGAGCAGGGGGTAGAAGTATGAAACTGAAACTGATGCCCATTCCCGGGCGAAAGAGAGCTGACGGCGGCCGCGAAAACAAACTGGTTGCCGCCTTCCACCCCAAATTCCCCATCACCGAATCTTACCGCATCCTGCGGACCAATATCCAGTTCCTCAGCATTGATAATCCGGTCAAGACCATGGTTTTCACCAGCGCCGGCCCCCAGGAGGGTAAAACCCTCACCACCGCCAATTTGGGCGTCACCATGGCCCAGGCGGGCAGCCGCGTAGTGCTTGTGGACTGCGACCTGCGCCGGCCGGCCCTGCACAAGCCATTCCAGATGAATAACCTCAAAGGCCTCACCAATATCCTCCTCGGAGAAAGCAGCATCGAAGCGGTGCTGCAGACTACTGGAGTAGGCAATCTCTCCCTCATCGCGAGCGGCCCTCTGCCCCCCAACCCGGCGGAGCTCTTAAACTCCCGCCGCATGGCCACCTTTATCGAGCGGCTCAAGGAGAGCTATGACTATGTTCTCTTCGACTCCCCGCCAGCCCTCGCTGTGGCCGATGCTGCCATCCTGGCCTCTCAGGTCGATGGAGCGGTCATGGTCATCAATGCCGGCGAAGTCGCTCCTCAGGCCGCGCTAAAAGCCAAGGCCATCCTGGATAACGCCAAAGCCCGGATACTCGGCGTCGTCCTCAGCAATATCGCCGTCAGCGGGGAAGACTCCTACTACTACTATTACTACGGCAAGCACGGGGCCTAGGCCGCTGCCATTTTTGGTTGGCCGGAACGCCGGAGCGGGCCCTCATGCCCGCCCTCCGCCCGCAGATCGCCGGAAAGGAAGGGTAAGCAGCGATGATTGATCTGCACGCCCATATCCTGCCCGGCCTCGATGACGGACCGGGCACTCTGGAGCAGGCGGTGGCGATGGCCCGTCTGGCTGTCGCCGACGGGATTACGACTATGGTCGCCTCGCCCCACGCCATGAACGGCCTGTACCGCAACGATACCGCCGGGGTTCAGTTTGCACTCGCCCGGCTCCAGGCCGAACTATCCCGGCAGCAGATCGCTCTTACGGTCCTCCCGGGCATGGAAGTCCACTTACACCTCCACATCCTCCGGGAGCTTAAACTGGGGCGCTTGCTTGGCATCAACGCCACCCGCTACATACTCATCGAGCTACCCGACAGCCAGATTCCGCTCTTTGCCGACGAAGTCTTCTTTGAGCTGATGGCAAACGGTATCACCCCCGTGCTGATGCACCCGGAGCGCAACCAAGCCATTCAGAGAGATCCACGGTTGCTTGCCCGGTACCGCGAGAACGGCATCCTCGCGGTCCTCGCGGTCAACAGCCTCACCGGTGGTACCTCGCCGGCCACGGCCGAAACCGCCCGGCTCCTCCTCCGCCGCCGGCTGGTCCAGGCCGTCGCGAGCGACGCCCATTCCTTGCGCAGCCGGCCACCCTGCCTTGCCGCCGGTTACCGTATCGCCGCCGGGCTGTTGGGCCCGTCCGCCCCCATCGTGCTGGCTGATAACCCAGCCCGGATTATCGCCGGAGAACGGCTGGCCCCGGAAGCGCCGGAGCCGCCGCGAAGAAGTGGACTATTCGGCTGGCTGCGGCGACCATAGATCCCATTCTCCTGCGCTTAGTCTGAGTCCGGGCGGAGCCGACCGCGACTCGATCCGGCTCTGATAATGGTGAACGGCGGGATTTTTCCAGTTTGTAGCGTATTTCGACTCTTATTGGCAAAAGGAGATCAATTCACCCGCTGTTTCGCCCATATCATCCTTGAGGGTGATTGATATGAGCCCCCAGATATGGTATAATCAGCGAAATGCCGCAATCTTTCCCTGCGCGGCAGGGTACCGATACAAGAGGTGCATGGGTATGATGCGTTACAGCCGTCGCCTAACCCTGATACTCATTGATATCGCCATTATCAATTTCGCTCTCCTATCAGCGTTTTATTTGCGTTTTGATTATCGTTTCCCGGCCGGTTACCTCGCGGCGTACCGCCAGGCCTTTCCACTCGTCACGGCCATTACCCTCCTTACCCTCATCACTCTGCGGCAGTACGACCGGATTTGGCGCTACGCCACCCTGCGGGACCTGCTGTACCTGGCCTTGGCCACGACTGCGGGCAGCACCCTCTCCACTCTCGCCATAATACTACTGGGCATCCGGCTGCCCCGTTCCGTCTACGCTTTGTACTGGCTCCTCAGTCTGCTCCTCATGGTCAGCTCCCGCGTCGCCTACCGGCTCAGTTTCGGCCGGAGCGGTCACCCGGCACCGGCGCCGGCGATGGCCAATGTTCTGCTGATTGGGGCGGGTAACGCCGGACAGATACTCCTTCGGGAACTGCGGCAGCACCCGGAACTGGGCAAACGCCCCGTCGCTATCCTGGATGACGACGTCACCAAGCAGCGCCGCAGCATCGGGAGCGTCCCCGTGGTCGGTGGTCTGGGGGACCTGGCCCGGGTAGTGCAGGCCGAGAACATCGCCGAAGTCATCTTCGCCATCCCTTCCGCTCCCCGCCCCCTCCTCAAGCAAGTCGCCGCTGCTTGCCGCGAGGCCAAGGTCAAGCTGAAGACCGTGCCCGGCATCTTTGAACTGATCGACGGCAAGGTGACCGTACAACAAGTCCGTGATGTCGAAATCAGCGACCTCCTGGGCCGCGAACCGGTCCGGGTCGACCTCGAGGCTATGAGCGGTTACCTCCGGGGCCGGCGCATCCTGGTCACCGGCGGCGGCGGCTCCATCGGCTCCGAACTCTGCCGCCAGGTGGCGCGCTTTGCTCCGGCTCAGCTCGTCATCCTCGATATCTACGAGAACACTACTTACGAAATCCAGCAGGAACTGCGGCGACGCTACCCCGGCCTCGATATTGCCTGCGTCGTGGCCGATATCCGCGACGAAAAGCGCGTCAGCGACACCTTCCAGCGCTACCGGCCGCAAATCCTCTTCCACGCCGCCGCGCACAAGCATGTTCCCCTGATGGAGGATAATCCTCAGGAAGCGGTCCTGAACAACGTCTACGGGACCCTCAACCTGGTCAAATACGCCGACCGGCACCGTGTGCAAAAATTCGTCCTCATCTCCACCGACAAAGCCGTGAACCCCACCAGCATCATGGGCTCCACCAAACGCATCTGCGAGATCATCGTCCAGGCCTACGACCGCAGCAGCGCCACCGAGTTCGTGGCCGTCCGCTTTGGCAATGTCCTCGGCAGCAACGGCAGCCTTATCCCCCTGCTCCGTAAGCAGATTCAGGAGGGCGGCCCGGTTACCGTCACCCACGCCGATATGACCCGCTACTTCATGACCATCCCCGAGGCCGTGCAGTTGGTGGTGCAGGCCGGGGCCATGGCCGAGGGCGGCGAAATATTCGTCCTGGATATGGGCGAACCGGTAAAAATTCTCAGCCTGGCACGGGACCTCATCCGCCTCTCCGGCTTTGAGCCCGGCGTGGATATC
>CAZHIT010000187.1:0-5271 GCA_964533125.1 uncultured Candidatus Sumerlaeota bacterium | reverse complement strand
GGTACCCAAAAAGCAGTACGATTTCGCCCGTTCCATGGCCAGATTGATATTATCCAAAGCCACTACTTTCTCATCACCCATGCGGTAGACTTTGCGTACATTGCTCAGTTCAATGAAGTATTCCATTCTGCCCTCTGCCCTTCCCCTTCCCGGTTCGGTGGTTACCTTCCCTCTCGGTTTGACGCCGTCTCCCCCCAGAATGTTCCAACTTTATGTTAACTTACTCCCGCTCCGCCAATTCTCCCCGCCTGGCGGAGCCCCAGACTTACATATTGGACACTATTCCCGCTTGTCCTCCCGGGGCAGAGCCGTTCCCAGCAAAAAGCCGACCGCCAGCGGTTAAATCGCCGGCGGTCGGCAAGAGATAACGATGGGATTTTACTCGCGCCCCAGGCGCATACCGTGGAAGATAATGGCCGCTCCCCGGGGAAAGCTGCCAACCGGGATCGTCGCCTTAACCATCCGGCTCCCGGTATCGATCACCGAGACCGTATCGGAAAAGAAATTGGTCACATACACCGTGTTCCCATCCGGGGCCATCACCACGCTGTTGGGTCCGGACCCCACCGCTATGGTCGCCGCCACCGCTTTGGCCACGAGGTCCACGACCGACACGTTGGCGGTGAAAAAGTTGGCCACATACGCCGTCTTCCCCTCCGGCGACAGGGCGATCCCATTGGCCCCGCCAGCCTGCGGCCCCAGATAGATGCAGTCGGTGATGGTATTCGTCCCGGTATCGAGCACCGATACGCTGCCGGCAAAGAAGTTAGTAATCAGCACCGCCTTGCCGTCCGGTGTCGCCGCCGCCCCCAGTGGGCAGGACCCTACCGGCCCGAGCGGAACCCGCTCCAGAACCAGATTCGAGGCCAGGTCTATAACCGAAAGATCGTCGGCATACTCATTCGCAACCGCAAGCTTCCCTGCCGTACCTTCCAGTTGGTCGGTCCCGGCCGGCGCACTATCTTTTTTTTTACCCCGGGGGCTGCGTCGTCCTTGGCGGCAGGCTTAAGATCAGTGTCAGCGGCTATGGATTGATCCTGAGCGGCAACCAGGGATTCCTTGCCCTCGGTCGCTTCCGCCGGTTCGGCCACTTCTCTGCTCTCATCCAAGACCTCCGCCTCCGCTGGCGTTTGGTCTGCGTCCGGAATAGGACCCGCCGCCAGGGCGTCCTCCGCTGTCTCCCCGTTTACTGCCTCTGTCTGGCTGATCTCTGCCTCTGCCCTATCCCCGTGACGGTGCTCTTCGCATCCTTGTACCCCGGCCAATGGCTCAGATGCTGCTTCCTCCCCGGGATTGATCTCCGGAGTTGCCCCTGGGTCAAAATCAACCGGCACAGGTGCCACTGCCGCCTCTGCCTCGTTTTCCTCCGTGGGTAAACCGTCAGCCAGTGGATTCGCCACCCCATCCGCATCCGCCTTATTCGCCAGGCTAAGCATTACCAGTTTGGAACCGCTCAGCCGGTTACCCAGCAGGCTGTGGTTTAAGGCAATGGTCTTACTGGCCGCGCCAGCTATTGCATCATTCATTTTCAGTTCTCCTTTCCGTGGTCAAGCCTGCCCGCCGTCCGGGAGCCGCCGGTACAGTCGGCGTCAAAACCTTCTCCCAGTCATAGGGCAGACCCCCGGTTGGTGTTTTTTCCTTCCGTGCCTTGTTTGCTCTTTCCATTTGCAGTAAAATGAAATGAACAGAACCGTCTCGTTTCGGACCAAATTCTCAGACCGGAGGCGATGTTATGGCCAATAGCCGCCGCAAAGGCTTCCTCCTCGTCCTGCTCTCCGCTGCGGGTTACGGTTCCGCCTCCATTTTCGCCAAAATCGCCTACGCCAATGGCGCCAGTACCCTCACCGTTTTGTCCGGCCGGTTCATCCTCGCCGCCATCCTCATCTGGGCCGATCTGCTCCGCCGTCCGGACCGGGGGGGGCTGACCCGGGCCGACAAGTTTAGGCTGGCTGGCGCCGGGGTCCTCTACAGCACGATTTCGCTCCTCTACTTCAGCGGACTGCGCTTGCTGCCGATCACGGTCTTCGTCATCCTGTCCTATACTTACCCCGCCATGGTGACCGTGCTCTCCTTCTATCTGCTCCGGGAGCCGCTGCACCGGCGCAAACTAATTTCATTGCTGCTGACTACCGCTGGCTGCGTGGTGATGTTTTGGTCCGGCGAGGTCGGCTTTCATCCCGCCGGCATCATCCTGACGCTGGGGGCAGCCGTCGCCTACTCCCTGTTCATCATATGCTTAAGCCGCTATTTTGGCCATATCCGGCCGCAAACCGCCATGGCCTATATGACGGCCACCTCCGCCGTCTTCTATCTCATTTATGGTCTTATCGCCGGCGGTTACACCTGGCCAGCAAACCTGACCGGCTATAGCGTGATCGCCGCCATGGCCGTCTTTTCGACCGCCATCGCCAGCATCGCTTTCTTCACCGGCGTCCAAATCATCGGCGCCTCCCCGGCGGCGCTCGCCAGCACCGTCGAGCCGGTGTTCACCATTATCCTCGCCACCCTGGTCTTCCGCGAAGCGGTCACCCCCAACCAAATCGCCGGCGCCGCTCTGGTCGTCGGCGCCCTCCTCCTGCTCCAGGCCGGCGATCGGCCGAAAACTGCCGACACCGAAGTGCACCAGCCATCAGCCTGAAAACGAAGGAGACCTGGGTCAAGCGAGAGACCGACTCTAATAAGAAGCAACGCCAGACCCTAACACGGCAAAAAAGTGATACGGACCAACTCCGTATCACTTCTGCTTTCTATTGGACACTCTGCTTGATCCGCCGCCTCAGTCCACCGGCGCCGAATCCGCCGCCGCCGCCGTCACCCGGGTCACCACTACCTTGTCGACCCGGTGCCCATCCATATCGATCACTTCAAACTTCCAGCCGTTCCACACAAAATTGTCCGCTTCCTCCGGTATCCGCCCTAAAACGAACAGGACCAACCCGGCCACCGTCCGGAATCGCCCGGTCAAATCATCATCCAGCAGGTCGGTGGCGGTAATCTCCTCCAGGGCTTCAATCGGCAAGAGCCCATCCACCAGCCAGGACCCGTCTTCCCGCTGCCGTGACCGCACCCTCCCGCCCGGCGCCTGGTTCGGGAGGTCCCCCACAATCGCCCCCAGGACGTCGGTCAGGGTCAAAATCCCAGCCACGCTGCCATACTCATCCACCACCACCGCCATCGACTCTTTGGCGCGCCGAAACTTCTCCAGCGCCTCCGGGATCTCCATGTTTTCCGGCAGGAACAAAATGTCCTTGCCTTTGCCGGTCACTTCCATCCGCCGCTTCTCCATCTGCTGCCGCAGCAGGTCCTTTACGTGCACCATGCCAATGATGTTATCGAGGTTATCCCGGCTGACCGGATAGCGGGTATGCCCGTATTTGAGGACCTTGGCCTGGTTCACCGCCGGTTCATCCGCCGTATCCAGCCAGACGACTTTAACCCTCGGCGTCATCACCGACCCCACCGTCCGGTCCCCCAGGTACATCACTCTTTCCATCAAATCCTGCTCGGTGGCATCGTACAAGCCGACCGCAGTCCCCTGCCGGATCAGCCCCTTGATATCCGTCTCCGTCACCGTCCGGTCCGAACGGCTGTCAATCGGCAGCAAAGTCAGCGCCAATTCCGTCGCGCCGCTGAGGAAGCGCACCACCGGCGCTGCCAATATCTCCAGCCACCGCAGCGGCCGGGCAGAGTACCGGGCGATCTGCTCCGGGTTGCTCATCCCCACTCTTTTTGGCACCAGCTCCCCGAACACCAGCGACAGTACCGAGATCAAAATCACCACCAGCCCCAGGCCGATCAGGTCGCTGTACGGCGCAAACGCCGCATTGGTCCCCACCCACCGGGCAATCGACTCGGCCAGAGTGGCGCCACCAAACGCCCCGGAGCAAATCCCCACCAGGGTAATCCCAATCTGCGTCGTCGAGAGAAACCGGTTCGGCGCGACCACCAGCTCCAATGCCGCCGCCGCCGCTTTGTCCCCTTTCCCGGCCATTTCCTCCAGGCGGGCCTTGCGGGCCGAGACGATGGCGATTTCGGCCATGGCGAACAAACCGTTTAGGGTCACCAGGGACAGAATGATCAGGATTTCGAACAGAATTGAATGCAACGCTCGTTCCTCCTCCGGTGCGCCGTTCCTTCGCCAGGCGACAGACAGCGCACTAAGCCACCAACCCGCCTAACCGGGCCGCCTTTGGTCCTCCACCCGGTCCCCCACCAGATAAAACAGGCGGGCCATCGCCAGCAAATCCAGCACATTGTGCTGCAGTATCCCTTCCATCAGGCCCGGGTCCTGGGACTGCACGAACCGAAAATAGGTCTCCGGGATCAGCGCCCCCGGGAGGTCATCCTCGCGCCGCATCCCCAGCAGATGCTCTTCTAAGGTCACCAGGCGGCAGTCCGGCAGCTTCCCCCGGTAATGCCGGCGGGCGTGGTAGAGCAGGTCAATCTGCTCCAGCCCGCACTTATAGAACAAACGGTGCTCCACCGTCCGCCCCTCGATGTACGGGATATCGAATTGCTTGCCGTTAAAGGTCACGACCAGCGCCGACTGTGCCAGCTCCTGCACCAGGGCCGCGAGCAACGGTTTTTCCTCTCCCAGACGGCGGGCCAGGTACTGCCTTACCTCCAGGCGTCCGTTCCGCCAATACAGCAGCCCCACCAAAAACAAGGGCTGGCTGAACCACAGCCCGGTCGTCTCAATATCCAAAAACACCATGCGTTCGGGTGGAAAATAGCACAAAATCTCCGCATCCCTCGCCCCTAAGCGCCGCATCGCCCGGACATCCTCGGCCGCAATCACCTTCAGGGCCTGCTTCGCCTGGTCCCCCCAACGGCCATGGTCCTTAAGGTGCTGTAAATCCCCGTAACCGCTGCCCTTCAGCCGCTCTTCGGTCACCGGCCCAATCCCGTACAGCATTTGCAGATTAGCACAAACGTCTGGCTGCTCCGCCCACGGGTAAACGACCGCCCCATCATAGTTCCCTTCGATCAGATAGTAGGTCCCGAAGGGAGTATGCTCTTCTCTCCCGCCGGCAAACCCGGCCAGCAGCGGCGCGGCCGGCTGACTCTGCGGTACAGGGTTGGCGTTTTCTCGAATCCGGGCCAGCCGGTTAAACAAACTCACCTTTCGTCCCTCCTTTACTGACGCAGTTTCTGCAGCATATTCTTCAGGTTATTCCGGTCCTGAACCGCGAGCCCTCCGGTAACCTCAGCCTTGGGGGTATACTCTCGCCCCAGAAGCAGATAGAGCACCATAATCGCCGCTTCCTTATC
>CAZHIT010000186.1:0-5309 GCA_964533125.1 uncultured Candidatus Sumerlaeota bacterium | reverse complement strand
AGCAGCGGCGATGCACCGCTGCGTTTGGCTGACTTGGTTTTATTGGGCGGTAGCCCCGAAGCTTTTCAGCTTTGGCTTCAAGCCTTCGGTTACCTCGACCGTACCGTCCGGCAGCACCCAGAGCGCCTCAACCCCCTCAATGCTGGCCGCGAGAGCCTTGGCCGCCGGCAGCGGCTGGAGGAAGAGGGCGGTCGAGAGAAAATCGGCCAGACCGGAATCCCGGGTCACCACGGTTACCGCCCGGAAATACGCGCCCGGAAACAGGGTCACCGGGTCGATCAGGTGGTGAATGAGCTGACCGTCCACGATATAGTAGCGCTGGTAGTCGCCGCTGCTGACCACCGACAGATCGGTCACGTAGACCGTATCCAGCACGCTTTGGGTATCCGACAGAATCGACTGGTCCGGGTCCTGGATACCGATGCTCCACCGCTCCCGCACGTTATCCAGGGGTTTACCGAGCACCCGGACGTTGCCGCCGGCGCTGATAATACCGGAAGTCAGCCCGGCCGCCGTTATTTCCTGTGCCACCTTTTCGGTGGCGTAGCCTTTGGCGAGGGCACCCACATCCAGGCTCATCCGGGGATCCTGCAGATAGACCGTGCCGGCAGCGGGATCGATGATCACCTGGTCTAAATCCGTATGGTCGGCGGCGGCCTGCAAGTCGGCCAGCGGCGGCAGCTTAGCGTTTTGCGGCTCGTCGATTCCCTCTGTCCGGTAATCGTGCCAAATCCGCAGTACCGCCCCCATGGCGATGTTCGTCTGCCCCCCGGTGCGCTCGTACCACTCCTTGGCAAAGAGGAGCAGGTCGATGATCTCTTGGTCGACCGGCACCGGCTTAATCCCGGCGTTGTCGTTGATGGTCTTCAGGTTATTTTGGCCCGGGTAGACGTTGTAGATATCGTAAAGCTGGTGCAGTTCCCGGAAACGGGCGTGGATCTGCTCGTAGTAAGCGTCGAATTCCGCTTCCGTCCGGGTGTAGGCTACGACCTGGGTTACGGTATCGAAGGCGTCAAAGAAGCTGTTGGTGTACTTGGTGTATTCGGATTGCGGCGGCGGCGCCGGCCGGCACCCGGTCAGAACCAGCGCCAGCAGGACGGCCAAGGCAGCGATTTTTCGTTTCATTTGCATCACCCTCAACCATTATAACAAATAATGCGCGCGGAGGAAAATGGATATGTTTACAAAAGTACTCCCCCGCCGGGGGCGGGGGAGTACGGAAGGCGCTGTAATTACTTTAAACTACTTGGCGGTATTGTAGGCTTTCTCGACCACTTCGAGGTATTCTTCCACGGTGATGGTCACGAGGGAAGTCAGTTCCGGCACATCGGGCACCGCGACATGGGAAGCGTCGCGCTGTTTGACCTTCAGGGCTTTGATTTCGTCCACCGTCTTGCCAACCATCCATTTTTCCAGTTCGGCAATCTGCTCAAACCAGTTCTTGCCGATGGTGGAGACTGCTTTCATGGCGTAGGCGTCACCCAGTTCGACTTTGCTCGGGACATGGGCGGCTTTGTCGGAGGTAACCTTGCCGTCTTTGTCGTAGTTGACTTTGGTCTGGGCGGTGTCGATCACGACGCCGACGACCTTGCCGTCTTTATCGAAGGCGGTCGCGGTCATGACGGTGTCAACCTGAGCGGCGGGAAGGGTTTCTTTGCCGGCGGCATCCACGCTGTAGTCCTTGGACTTGGCGATGGAGGTCTCGACACCAAGGCCCACTTTAACGGCGCCCTGGACGTCTTTGGCTTCTTCCCAGGCTTCTTCCACGGCCTCAAGGTACTCTTCCACGGTGATGGTCACGAGGGAGGTCAGTTCCGGGACATCGGGCACCGCGACATGGGAAGCGTCGCGCTGTTTGACCTTCAGGGCTTTGATTTCGTCCACCGTCTTGCCAACCATCCATTTTTCCAGTTCGGCAATCTGCTCAAACCAGTTCTTGCCGATGGTGGAGACGGCCTTCATGGCGTACTCGTCGCCCAGTTCAACCTTACTCTTGATGTGGGCGGCTTTGTCCGAGGTGACTTTCATGGCTTTGTCGAAGTTGACCTTGGTCTGCGCGGTGTCGATTTTAACGCTGAACACCTTGCCGTCCTTGTCGAAGGCCACGGCGGCCATCACCGTATCCACTTGGGCGCTGGCCAGGGTTTCTTTGCCGGTGGCATCCACGCTGTAATCCTTGGATTTGGCAATCGAGGTAATGTTCCCAAGACCAACCTTGGTCGCGGTGGGCGTGGCCGGGGCGCCGCCGGTGCAGCCGGCCAGGGAAACGACCGCTAACGCCAGAACCAGTACGAGAGCCAGAGACTTTTTCACTACTTCTTCCCCCCTAGAATTGCCTGAGTTAAATTTTCAGGACTGATCTACAGGATAAATATATCATAACGGGTTAATGCTGACAACCCTTTTTGTGAAATATATCCCTCAGTATCTCCGTAAATAAAACACATTCCGAATATCATAGCAGGTAAATACTGGCTTGCGCAAAAAGAGATATATTGCTCTCTTATAGTTGGTACGAATATTCTAGCAAATCACTCCCGGGGGCGCGCGCCCTTGGGTCCGCGTTCAGGCAGTACCGGAAGCGGCCGCCTTTACCCCGCCTGGATACCAGCCGGTCGGGATCCGTAACCCCGCCAGGACACCATTGGCCGGGATCCGTAAACCCGCCCCGGGTCTTTCCGCCGGCCGGCGCCGGGTATATAATGTCCTTCAGAAGGAACTATCCATGGGGAGGTGCCGTATGGACATACCAGCCGGAATCAGCCCGGAAGCTACTGCTGCCGCCCTGCGCCAAAACGGCTTTGCCGTTTGGCTGGCGGCTGACCAGGAGGCCGCCCAAGCGCTCTTTTGGCAGGAGATCTTCGTCCCGGCCCGACATCACACCGTCTCCTGGGGGGATTCTCTGACCCTGCACGACCTCTCGCTTCTGCCCCGCCTGCGGACGACCGCCGGGGTGGAGCTGACCGAGACCTTCGGCTCTCACCTGACCTGGCGGGAGCAAATTAACAACCGCCGGGAGGCGCTGCGCGGCGATTTGTTCTTGACCGGCACCAACGCCATCACCGCTGCCGGTCAGCTGGTGAACCTCGACATGATCGGCAACCGGGTGGCCGGCATCGCCTTTGGGCCGCGGGAGGTGGTCATCTTCGCCGGGATCAACAAAATCGTCCCTGACCTGGCGGCCGCCATGGACCGCGTGCGGACGGTGGCCGCGCCCCAAAACGCCCGGCGGCATCCGGAGCTGTCCACCCCCTGCCAAACCACCGGGCGCTGCGGGGACTGCCGCAGCCCGCAGCGGATCTGCAATGCCTGGCTGATAACCGAAAAATCCTATCCCCCCGGGCGGATCAAGCTTGTCCTGATTAACGCAGCGCTGGGGTACTAGACCGCTCGGCCCCCGCCAGGAAAGCGGCATACTCCGCCCGGTACGCCGCTTTTAGGCGCGTGAAGATTTCGTCCACCACCGGGCAGATCCCGCTGCTCGCGGCCAAGCTGTCCAGCCGGTGCCCAATCCCCGGCTGGTCGGTAAACGGATACGCCCGGCAAAGCTCTGGCCGGTCGGCGTAGACCCGGCAGCCGGCAGCGGTCAAAAAGGGACAGGGATGGTCGGCCATAAACCAGCGCTCCCAGTAGTGCTCCAGGTACTGCTGCTTGAAGGCGAAACCGGCGATCTTAAGGTGCCGGGCCAGACGCCGGATATCCGCCTCGGTCAGTTCCGGGCCGGTAATGGTGCAGCAGTTCTGGCAGCGCCGGCAGTCCATGGCCGCAAACAGAGCCTGGTGCAGAGAATGTACCCGTGCATCCAGTTCATCGCCGTCGATGGTCTGGCAAAAATGGGCAAAGTCTTCGTTTTCTGCCTCGACCCGGGCAGAAGCCGTCCGCAGTTCTCCGATTGTCCGCATGATTTCCCGCCTCCGCTGCGAAATCTATGGGTTTCCCTCCCCTTGCGGCTGGGCTCCCCACGCTTTTCGAAACGATGCAGTCAGGCTGACGCCTCAATCCGTGACAAAGAAACGGTCGCCGCCCAGATGGGCCGGCGGGGTTGAGCAAAGCAGGTGCAGGCTACCGGTTCCGGCATTAGCTAAGCGGTGGACCGTGCCGGCCTCGATGCTCAGGCAGTCGCCCGCTTTTAGTGTGGCCTGCTCTAACCAGACTACCCGGCCGCCGTCCAAGCGCCCGAGGGAGATTTCCCCTTCACCGCTCAGCATTTGGTAGATCTCGATCCCGTCCCAGTGGTAATGGGCTGGCAGAACGGTACCGCCGGCCAGCTCCACCAAAAACAGAGAGCAGCCGTCGTCCCCGGTCAGCCGGGCAATCTGCGTCCCGGCAACCTCGTCCCGCTGCAGGGCGGACATCGCCTCCAGGTAGTTGGTGATTTGCATCAGCTCGCCTCCTCTATGGGTCCCCTTGCGTTCCGGTACTATTATACTTGTTTTTGTCGGGCATGGCGAGGCAGGATTTTCCAGCGGGGACCGGCGCCCAAGCCACAATGAGCATCGGTAACCCGCGATCCACCCTGATCCGAACCTGGTTTTCTTAGCGACAAAGAAGCTTGCGCCCGATGCCTTACGGCTCCCGCGCAAGCTTTTCATCTTCTCCCGCCGGCTGATCTTAATCCCCCGCCGCCCCGTACTGCTCCAGCGCCGCCTGCACCTGGGCATTAAGCGCCCCAAGGTCCGCCGCCGCCACCGGGCTGTCCGTCAACCGGTATTTGGCTTTGAGCCGCAGTATCCGGTAAACGCTTAAGTCGATGCGCTCCGGCGGGATGGTCCCGTCTTCCGCCGCCTGCATTAAAGCATCGATGGCAGCCAGCTGCTCTGCCGGTTCGTGGCAAATAAGGGCCAGGTCCGCCCCGGCCCGGACCGCCTGCACCGCCGCGCCGGCGATGGCATAGTGCTGCGTGATCGCCCCCATAGTCAGGTCGTCGGTGATGATAACCCCGTCAAAGCCCAGTTCCTCCCGCAGCAGACCGGTAAGCGCCGCCTCGGAGAGTGAGGCCGGGTAAACCGGATCCAACTGCGGCAGGAGGATGTGGGCAGCCATGACCGCGTCCGCCCCCGCCACCACCGCCGCCGCGAAGGGGATCAGTTCCCGGGCCGCGAGTTCCTGCCGGTCCAAACCGACGCTGGGCAGACCAAGGTGCGAATCAACCGCGGTATCGCCATGCCCGGGGAAGTGCTTCACCACCGGGATGACCCCACCCGCCTGGAGACCCTGCATAATCTGGCAACCCAGCCGGCTGACCAGGTCGGCCGATTTGCCCAGAGACCGGTCCCCGATCACCGGGTTCTGCGGGTTAGAGTCCACAT
>CAZHIT010000185.1:4110-5317 GCA_964533125.1 uncultured Candidatus Sumerlaeota bacterium | reverse complement strand
ACACCGCTAACAACTAGAAGAGGGCTGTCCCATTTACTTTTGGGACAGCCCCTTTCACTCCCCGGGCTGCTTCTCCCCGGCGTTGCGGATCCGCTCCAGCAGACTGCCCGGCCGGGGTGCGTCCGGCTCCGCTGCCGGCTCGGCGGAGGGTTTCGGCTCCGGCTCCGCTGCCGGCTTGGCTGCGGGTTCCGCTTTGGGCTTCGCTGCGCCCGTCTCCGGCGGCTTTGGCGCCGGCTTGGCTGGCGCCGGCGTCTTCGGGGTTTCTGCCGGTACCGGTGTCGGTGTCGCCGCGGCGGCGGTCGGCTTCCCGGCGGGCGGCGTCACCGGCGTCACCGGCTTCATCCCCAGGGTCGGTGGCTCCGGCGAAGGGTCCGCTTCCGGCGGGTCGGTCTCCGGCGCGGGCGTCGTCCCGGCCCCCGGGGTTTCCGCATCGGGGTCGGTGAAGAGCCCGGGCGGGAACAAATCGCCGGGGATTGAAGGTATTTCGGGCAGGGGGAAGAATCCATGCAGCGGGCACAGTTCTTTCGGCTCGGTGCCGGCTAAAAACAGTTCGGTCCGCACCTCCGGGCAAAACGGCGTGGCCAGTTTGCCGGTGGTCGGGTCGATACTGGCGTCGGTAATCCCGGTCGGCCGGGGGAAATCGCCCGCCGGGACGCCGGCTAAGCCCTTCTCCAGGGTGTTGGCGAAAATCGGCCCGCCGATAGCGCCGCCACCCCGCCCCACCGGAACCGCCGGGTCGTCGTGACCGGCGTAGACGCTGACTACGCTGTCCGGGGTATAGCCGACAAACCAGGCGTCGCGGTACTCGTTGGTCGAGCCGGTCTTGCCGGCGGCCGGACGGTTTAGGAGGGCGGCCACCCGGCTTCCGGTGCCGCCGGGCTGGACCACGCCTTTGAGCATACTGGTAATGATATAGGCAGTTCTTTCGTCAATCACTTTGGTCAGGCGGGGGCGGTTTTCTTCCAGCACCCGGCCGCTTCTGGTCTGCAGGCGCAGGATAAAAATGGGCTCCACCCGGTGTCCGCCGTTCGCGAGCGGGCAGTAGGCAGTGGCCATTTCCAGGGGTGAGACTTCTGAGGTGCCCAGAACCAGGGAGAGGTGCTGGCGGAGATTGCTCTTAATCCCCATCCGATGGGCGTACTCCGCCGCCTTGGCCGGGCCAATCGCCTGCATCAGTTTAGAGCTGACGATATTGTCCGACACCCGG
>CAZHIT010000185.1:0-4100 GCA_964533125.1 uncultured Candidatus Sumerlaeota bacterium | reverse complement strand
GTCGGCGTAATGGAAGGGGTTATCGCCGTAGTCCGACGGCTCCCAGATCTGATTGTCAAAGGTAAAGGTCGTCGGCTCGCAGCGGTACACGGTAGCCGCCGTGTACGCGCCGGAATCGATGGCGGCGGTATAGACGAAGGGCTTAAACGCCGACCCGGGCTGGCGGAAGGACTGGGTGGCCCGGTTCAGCTTGGTGTTCTTAAAGTCTCGGCCGCCGATGAGCGCGTTCACATAGCCGGTCTTGGGGTCGATGGCCACTAAGGCCCCCTGCGGTTCGGTCACGCCCCGGCTGTCCGGTTCACCGGCCGGCATGCCAGCGGCGAAGGCCGCGTCGGCCGCCGTCTGCAGGTCGAGATTCATCGCGGTGTACACCTCCAGCCCCTGCCGGTACACCATATCCGAGCCTTCCGGGAATTTGCCGGTGATATAGCGGACAATGTGGTCAATGTAGTAAGCGCCGACCTTGGAGCGGGTTTTGGCGTCCACCACCGTGATTTTTTCCTGCTTCGCCTGGTCGGCCTGGGCGGCAGTAATGTAGCCGTGCGCCGCCATCTGGGTCAAAATGACCTCTTGGCGCGCCTTGGCCCGGTCGAAATGTTCGTAGGGGGAATAGTACGAGGGACCCCGGGGCAATACGGCGATAAAGGCCATCTGGGCCAGGCTAAGCTCGCCCGCTCCTTTGCCGAAGAAGGTCTGCGCCGCCATCTCCACCCCGTAGGCGCCGTTCCCAAAATAGATGGTGTTTAGGTACATCTCCAGGATCTGATCCTTGGTGTAGCGCCGCTCCAGCTGCAGGGCGATAATCATTTCCCGGATTTTGAGGATGAAGTTCACCTCGTGGCTGAGAAACACGTTCGAGGCCAGCTGCATGGTAATGGTGCTGGCCCCCTGGACGATGCTGCCGGCCCGGAGGTTAGTAATGATGGTGCGGACGATGCCAACCGGGTCCACGCCAATATGCTGGTAAAAACGCTCGTCCTCCACGGCGACGAAGGCGTGCTGCAGTTCGCGGGGGATATCTTTAATCGGCAGTTCAATCCGGTTTTCCACCGATACAGTGGTAATCAGGCGGTTCTGGATATCGTAAAACCGCGATGCCACCGGGACAATCGGCTCCGGCGCGGCAGCTAAGCTGAGCCAGCCGACGAAGACGACCACCACGATGACTGCCCCGGCCAGGAGGGTGGCCAGAAGCGGCCCGCTCGCCCGGGTGAGACGGGTTTTCCAGGTATTTTTGCGTGCTTTACGCTCCATCGCCAAAACCTCCATGCCCACTGGAACCAAACCGGGGTTAGATCAGTCTTTTCATATTATCTCAAGCTTTGACGAATTCTATGAACACGGTCGGATAAGGAGGCAAACATGGCTGATTACGAGCAGAACCTGTTCCAGTATTCCGGCTACCTCGGCAGCAGCAACGACTACCAGAGTGCGGCGGCGGTAATTCTGGGCGTCCCCATGGATTACACGGTCAGCTTCAAACCGGGTGCGCGCTTTGGGCCGCTGGGCATCCGCAGCGCGTCTTACGGCCTGGAAGAATACAGCGTCGACCTGGATCGTTCCCTCTCCGACTGCCGGTACCATGACGGGGGCAATATCTGGCTCCCGGTGGGCAACGTCCCCCGCAGCCTGGAGTTAATCGGGAGAGCCGCCGACCGGGTGGTGGCGGACGGAAAAATCCCCTTTTGCCTGGGGGGCGAGCACCTGATCAGCGCGCCCCTCATCCGCGCCGTTCACCGCCGCTATCCGGACCTGTCCGTCCTGCACTTTGACGCCCACGCCGACCTCCGGGCGGCGTTCTTCGGCGAAGCTAACTCCCACGCCGCCGTCTTCCACCAGGTCAGCCAGTTCATCGGGAAGAAGAAGATGTACCATTTCGGCATCCGCTCCGGCAGCCGGGAAGAGATCGCCTTCGGGCGGGAGCAGAGCAACCTCTTTTTGCACGAGGTGCTGGAACCGCTGATGCGGGTGCTCCCGGCTCTGCGCGATCAGCCGGTGTATGTGTCCGTGGATATCGACGTGGCCGATCCGGCCTTCGCCCCGGGCACCGGCACCCCGGAACCGGGGGGATGCACCGCGCGGGAAATCCTCACTGCCATCCACCGCATCGGCCAAAGCGGGGCCCGGGTGGTGGGTTTTGACCTGGTGGAGGTCGCCCCGGATTTAGACCATAACGGGATCACGGCCATCCTGGGCGCGAAACTGGTGCGGGAGGCCTTGCTCTCCTTCCTTTAGGCGGGAAAATATGTCAGTACTAAGCAGGATTTTTGCCCTCCGGCACGAATAGATGTTCTGAGTTTGAGTGAAAACGGATATACCTGGAAAGGGGCCGGCGCAGATGAAAGTCGGGAAGATACCACCGGAAATTCTGCAGCAATATGTTTTTAACAACCTTGGCCTCCGGCGGCCGGATGTATTGGTGCATTCGGCCCTGGGGGAAGACTGCTCGGTTATTGATTTTGGCGAATATGTGGGCGTGCTGTCCACCGACCCCATCACCGGCGCCGTTGCCGACATCGGGCGTCTGGCGGTCAATATCTCCTGTAACGACATCGCCGCGAACGGCGCCGAGCCGGTCGGCATTCTGGTGACGATTTTGGCGCCGGAGGCGACCACCCCGGCCGACCTCGGGCGGATTATGGGGCAGATTAACGCCGAAGCGGCCAAACTGGGCATCGAGGTCCTGGGCGGGCACAGCGAGATTACCGCCGGGATCGACCGGGTGATTATCTCCACCACCTCCGTGGGCAAGGCCCGCAAAGACGCCTACATCATCACCGGGGGCGCCAAACCCGGCGACGCCCTGCTGCTGACCAAGAGCGCCGGGCTCGAGGGGACGGCGATTTTGGCCACCGAGTTTGCGGGGGCGCTTGCGGGCAAGGTGGCGCCGGATCTGATTGACCGGGCGAAAAGATTCTTAGAGTTGGTGAGTGTGGTGCCCGAAGGGCGCATCGCGGCCCAAAACGGTGCCACCGCTATGCACGACGTGACTGAGGGCGGCATTCTGGGGGCGGCGGCCGAAATGGCGGCGGCCTCCCGCGCCGGGGTAGAGATCTGGGCCGACCGGATCCCCGTTTCGCCCGAGACGGCCGCCATCTGCGCCGCCTTTGGGCTGGACCCGTTCGCGCTGGTTTCCAGCGGGGCCATGCTGATTGCGGCGGCGGACGGGGAGAAGGTCCTCTCCGCTCTGCAAGCGGCGGGAATAGCGGCGGCAGTCATCGGGCAGGTTACCCGGGAGGATAATATCATCTGGCGGGAAGGTAAACCGGAACGCTTTGCCCCGCCGGAGCGGGATGAGCTGTGGAAAGTATTCGAAGACAGGGGGAACGCCAATGAGTCCAGGTGAGAAAACCAGTACGATAACCAAAAAAACGGAAGTCGATCTCGCCTACGCCATCCTGAAAGACAAGAAGGAGCCGGTCCACTATAGGCCGCTGATCGAGCAGGTGCTGGAGCAGAAGGGCAAGCCGGAAGAAGGCCTGGAGCGGGTAATCGCCGCCATCCTGACCCAGATCAACCTGGATAACCGCTTTTTCCACCACGGCGGCGGGTTCTGGGGTCTGCGGGAATGGGCCCCCAAACAAAAGGCCCAGCGCGTGCCCCTGATTTCGCCCCTGCACAAGCGCCAGCGCGAGACGCCGGAGGATTCGGAAGAAGAAGAAGAGAACGAACTGGAGCGGGGCTTCATTATTAACGACTTTGAGTACACCGAGACCGAGGAAGAGGATTACGAGGAGTAGCGGTAAGAGGAGGGAAGGCCATGCAGATTAGATGGCTCGGACACGCCTGTTTTGGGCTGACCTACGTGGACGGCACCACAGTCCTCACTGACCCTTACGGCGAAATCGGCTATCCGGCTTTGGATGTAACGGCCGACATCGTGACCGTCAGCCACGGCCACTCCGACCATAACGCGGTAGGCGTGGTGAAAGGCTCGCCCCAGGTGATCAGCGAACCCGGCGCGCATACCGCTGCCGGCCTGAAAATCGCGGGCATCCCGTCTTTCCACGACGGGGAGCAGGGCAAAAAGCGCGGCCGCAACCTCATCTATACGATTGAAGGGGACGGCATCCGCGTTTGCCACTTAGGCGACCTCGGGC
>CAZHIT010000184.1:2413-5328 GCA_964533125.1 uncultured Candidatus Sumerlaeota bacterium | reverse complement strand
GGGAAAATCAGTTTGGCGTTGCGGGGGATAACATAGGGCATAACCGCGCCCATGGTGCCGCCGGCGGGATGGCCGATAAGGACGCCGGCGTAACCCTCGGGGTCGATGGCATTGGCGCCTTTGATGAAGACATCGTCTTTGGTGAACTGCTTTAAGTATTCGGTGTAGTGTTTGTCGCTTACCGGCTGGCCGTTTACCAGGATGTAGGGGATGGTTTTGACCCGTTTGGCCGCGCTGGTGCCGCACTGCATCCCTTCACTCACGACGCCGAAGGTATAGTTGGCCTTGTCGATTTTAATGCCGAGCAGTTCTTCCACCACGAAGCCGTTGGTGGTGCCGCCGCCGATGATGATTTTGCCATTCTCTTTAGCCGCCTGGACTTCCGGCAGCTGCACGACGGCCTTGGCGATTAGGCGGCGGGATTCGGCCGAAGTGAGCGTAAACAGAGCTTTCATTTTCTTACCTCCCTGCAAAATATCGTTCATCCCTCTATTCGCTGCCCCGGGCGTTATTCCTGCCGCGGCCTACCGGACGGAGGGGTTAGAAACGAACGGAAAAAAGGAGAGTGAATCATGGAGCGCTACGAGCCGGAGGCGTCCTGGGGTGGACTCGCGGGGGCCGGGCTTGGCGTTCTGATTGCCCTGGCCCTGTTTGGCGGCGCCGGGAGCGGATCAGAGGGGCTGCGCCCGCTGCTGTTTCGCCTCAGTTTGCTAGCACTGTTTGCTTATCTGCTCTTTTCCTGCCTGTCGCTGCACTACTGTCTGGACGATACGAAACTGACCATCTGCTACGGGTCTAATCAGATATTCCTGCCTCTGGCGCAATTAGCGCCGCCGCAGACCGCGGCCATCCACCTCCCGGCGCTTAGGGGAATCGGGCTAGGCTGGCCGGGGTTCCATCTGGGGCCGTACAGCCTGGCCGGCCTGGGGGTGGTCAGCTGCTTCGCCACCCACCTGATCGGGGAGGTGGTAGTGCTCGACACAGCGCGGCGGCGGTTTATCGTTACGCCACGCGAGCGGGAGCGGTTTATCCGGGAACTCAAGCGCCGGCAGGCATCATTGCTTGTACTCGGCCACCAGGCGGGGGTCGATGACAAAGCGCCGCATGGCGAGCGTGGAAAGGAGTGAGATGGCGGCCGTGGCCACGAATAAGACCTGGTACGAGAAGTAGTCGGAGAGCATTCCGCCCACCAGCGGGGCAAAGCCGCCGACCAGGCCGGAGATGGCGCTGGAGATACCGATATAGGTGGTCCGGTTTTGGATTTGGCCAAACTCCATGAGGATGTTGTTGGTGGACATCATCAGCCCGGAGGTCGCCAGGCCGTTGATGATGAACACCAGGACGAACAGGGGGAAGGAGTTGCTGACGATGGCCAGCACCGCCGCGGCGGCGAAGACGGTGAAGGAGAGTTCGAGGGGAGCCTTGTAGCCTTGACGCTGGGCCAGGAGGCCCCAGAGGAGGTTGCCGACGGAACGGGAGACATTCAGCACAATGCCCAGATAGGCGATGAGGAAACCGGCATCCAGCAGCGGCAGGCGCTGCTTGGCGAAGATGATATAAAACGGCAGGGACATCTGGCAGAAGCCCGCCCCGACCGCCCGGGTATAGCAGAAGCGGAAGAAGTTGGGGTCTTTACGAAAAATGGCCGGCATATTGCGGATCTTCTCCTGGAACGTTTCCTTTTTGTTGGTACGCCAGGCCACCGGTTCACGGGTTAAGGCTAAAAGGAGCATGGCCACCGCGAAGAAGAAGAAGCCGGCAAAAAAGGTGAGGGCGTAATTGGCAGGGAAAAGATAGTTCGCGATGAGGTAACCGGCCAGAGCCGAGCCGGCGGCGGTAGCCAGGGAGGAGAGAAAATTGCGCATACCGAAATAATTGCCGCGCCTTTCGACCGGGATGACCTTGGACATCACATCCATCCACACCAGGAGGTAGAGGCCGAAGAAGACGGCAGCCAAAGTGGAGAAGATGAGAAAGACATACAGGTTGATTTCGCGGGACAAAAACTGCGTGGCGGCGGCGATAATGAGCCAGCAGAGCGTGGAGAGCCAGCCGAAGCGGATCATGGCTCCCTTTTTGACCGGCAGGTGCTCCACCAGGGCGCTCCCGAAGAGCTGGGGAATGCTGTTGGCGAAGAGATGCAGGGTGCTGGCCAGACCAACGAAGGTGTTGGAGCCGCTGATTTCTTTGAGGAAATAGGCGATGACCGTTTGCTGGTGGTGCAGTCCGGTGTTCATGTACAGAGCGAGGCCCTGGATGATGCCTAAGGGTCCGTTCCATTTGAACTCGCGCCGGACTTCCGCCTCGTAGGACTCGCGGGTTTGGGTACTGGCCGGTTCGGCTTGCAGTGACACAGATCATCCCTCCCACTATGAATAGTTGCGGCAACCCATACCATGCTTATTCGGCGGATAGTCCCGTATACCTGCCAAACTGGGGTTAACTTACAGGCCGGATCAGGGAAATAACAGGGCAAAAACCGGGATTAACAGGGTAAGAACAGGGCTGGCAGGGCGCAGCGGATGGTTTTTATGCAGCTTAAGGGGCGTCAAACCGGCATTCGTCTGTATAGTCTGCATAAACGTCCCTGAGAACAGGTGGTTTTCACGGCGAAAAAGTGCATATATATACATCCGCACATAGCCAAAGCAGCCGATTGGAGAGGGCGGGGAAAGCGGGCAGGAGAACCGGCAGATAAAAAACCCTGGTTCTCCTGCCAAGATCCTAACCGGGAGGTCTGTTATCAGCATACCACAGATAAAAGGTTTTGATCGGGAAAAATTCGGAAAAAACTCGGAAAAGGTCCATGCAGCGGCAGGCGGGGATGGCTCCAGGCACTACCGGCCAGGGATCTGGGAGTTCAGTTACTTTTCAGGCCGAATACTCCGCCTGAAAGGCACAACAAAACCGGGTGG
>CAZHIT010000184.1:910-2403 GCA_964533125.1 uncultured Candidatus Sumerlaeota bacterium | reverse complement strand
GAGTGCTCCACCCGGCCGCTTTTGGGGGAAGGGATTACGACTAGTTCTGGGGGGCGGTATAGTTTCCGAAACCAAACAGCTTCGGCAGCAGGGGGGCTGTGGGGGCTGGGGTTGGGGCCGGGGCCGCCGTCGGGGGTGTGGCGCCAAAGACCTCGGCCACCACATCGGCGATATAGGCGGTGCTGCGCTTGGCCTCCTCCAGCGGCTGCTTTTCCGTGCCGAACTCAAACAGGATGGCCTGAGCGTCTAAATCCTGGTTATAAGCGCCGCGGCCCATGAAGATGGCCCGGACAAGACCGGGGTATTTTTTGTCGGCGGCGGCCTTTAAGCTGCGAGCGACGGCGATGTTGACGCTCCGCTTCGGGTTTTGGCGGCCAATGACCATCATCACCTTGGCGGCCGTCTGGCCGTTAACGGTGGTCCGGTAGGCCTTGGCCGGAGCCGAATCGCGGTGGACATCGAAGAGGGCGTAGGGGCCTTGCTTAAAGAGTTTGGCGGCGGTCCGCCGGGAACGCTTGTAGGCGGCCGAATCGTGCGGGTCGTGCGGGGTTTTGTCGTGCTGCACGGCAAAGCCCTCGGCCTGCAGGGCGGCGGTGAAGGCATCTCCCACGGCGAAGATATCGCCCTTGCCCGGACGGGAAGCCCGACCGGAGGGGGGAGTATAGCTTTCGTCGCTGTGGGTATGGTACATACCGATCAGTTTTTGTCCGGTTTGAGCCGGCACAGCGATCCAGCTGTCCGGTTCCTCAATCCCGGCAACACTGGCGAAGTCGGCCGGGCTGGCGTAGGCCGTATCCCCAGAGACGCGGGTGACCTGGTAGCAGCGGTCATCGGCGGTAATGAACTGGTCGCCCTGGTAGACCAGCCAGCCCGTTTCCAGCAGGGGTTGATTGTTTTCATCCACAACGGTATAAAAACCGGCCGCCCGCTCGGTCACTCCGTACCCGGCAAAACTCAGGGTGGGCAGCTTGAGTACCGTAAAGGCGACTATCAGCAGCAAACCCGCAGCGGTGGCGAGGGAAGCAAGAGTACCCTTGGCTTTCAATTGGTTGACACCTCTCCTCTTCCGGGAATGAAATACAAGACAGGCTCTTGTTTACAGACTAGCCACCTGCCGAAAAATTATGCGCCGCCGGGGCGGGGCGAAGTGTTGCCGAAACCTTGCTTATTTTGGACAGGTATGATATAATTCTAAAAATTTACCACTAGTATGCGGTTTGTCGGCGTTGCTTTTGCCAGGAGGTCTGGGTGACAGCAGCCAGATAAAGGAGGGGAAGCATGGAGTACAGCGAGAGATTTGCCAAAGAGGGCCTGACCTTCGATGATGTTTTGCTGATCCCGGCCGAGTCGGAAGTCTTGCCGCGGGATGTCGACATTTCCACGAACTTAACCCGCAGTATCCGTCTGGTCATTCCGGTGGTCAGCGCCGGGATGGACACGGTCACCGAAGCCCGGATGGCGATTGCCATCGCCCGCGAAGGCGGCATCGGGGT
>CAZHIT010000184.1:0-900 GCA_964533125.1 uncultured Candidatus Sumerlaeota bacterium | reverse complement strand
GGCAGGCCTCCGAAGTGGACAAGGTCAAGCGGTCCGAGCACGGGGTAATTACCGACCCGGTGTTTTTGTCGCCGGACAATATGATCTTCGACGCGGTGCATATCATGGAAAAATACCGGATTTCCGGGGTTCCGATCACCGAGAACGGGAAACTGGTCGGCATTATCACCAACCGGGACCTGCGCTTTGAGGAAAACTACGACCAGCGCATCGGCGATGTGATGACCAAAGAAAACCTGATTACCGCGCCGGTGGGCACCACCCTGGAGCAGGCCAAGACGATTTTGGCTAAGCACCGCATTGAAAAGCTGCCCCTGGTCGACCACAATTACCTGTTAAAAGGGCTTATCACCATCAAGGACATCGAAAAAGCCCGCAAGTACCCAAACGCCGCCAAGGACGAGCGGCAGCGCCTGCGGGTGGCCGCGGCCGTGGGGATTAGCGGCGACACCCTGCCCCGAGTGGCCGCTTTGGTCAACAGCGGAGTGGATGCAGTGGTCCTGGATTCGGCCCACGGGCACAGCCTGGGGGTGATTCAACTGGTCAGGGAAATCAAACAGGCCTTCCCGGCGCTGCAATTGGTCGCCGGTAATGTCGCCACCGCCGAAGCCACCCGCCGGCTGATTGACGCCGGGGCGGACGCGATTAAGGTTGGGGTGGGTCCGGGCTCCATCTGCACCACCCGGGTGATTGCCGGGATTGGGGTGCCCCAGATTACAGCGATCAGCGACTGCGCCGGCGAAGCGGCGAAGTCGGGCATTCCGGTGATCGCCGACGGCGGGATCCGCCTGTCGGGCGATATTACCAAGGCGATCGGGGCCGGGGCCAGCACGGTGATGATTGGTAGCCTTTTCGCCGGGACGGACGGGTGTCGCGCGGACCGTGAAGCCCGCCGGCTCG
>CAZHIT010000183.1:0-5352 GCA_964533125.1 uncultured Candidatus Sumerlaeota bacterium | reverse complement strand
TTTGTTTACTAAAAAAATTATTGCGTTTTTTTGTTTTGTCCATTTATTTTATTGCCAGCTCCTGCCATTTGCGGTCCTCACCGCTGCGGCGCACCGCCGCCGCCAGGGTTTCGAGGTGGCTGAGGGTGGCGATCTCCGCTTTCAGCTCTTCGATGGTCCGGGCGGCGGTGGCCTGGTCGAGGACGGCCTCTTCGGCTGCCGCCACTTCCGTTTCGGGGGCGTCTTCCAGGTCAGACAGGTCGTCGGACTCCAGATCGAACTCGGGGCTGGCCGGGACCGCGGCGACTACCCCCCGCTGCAGCAGCTCCAGTTCACGCAGGCGGGATTTTAGGCGCTCGCCCCGCCGACGCAGGGATTGGTAGATCGCCTCCGGGGAGGAGGCCAGCCGCCGCTGCAGGATGGTCAGGGCAAAGCCGACCGTACCGGCCCGCTTATCGTTTTGCAGCGCTTCGGCCCGGTTAAATTCGCGGCGGACATATTCGGTCACTTCGGCGTAGAGGCGGGCCTCCGGGTCGGAGAGCCGGTAGAGAACAGTATAGGCAATCCGCTCCGGGAAGAGCGGGGTTCCGTCGAATTTGAGCAGGTTTTCTTTGACCATCCGGCGCATCAGGTCCGAGACATCCACGGCGTGTACCCCGTCGCGGAAGCGGCCTTCAAAGCGGTCCCCGTCTAAGAGGGCCAGAAACAGCTGAAAATCTTCTTCTTTCCCGTTGTGGGGCGTGGCCGTCAGCAGGAGGAAGTGCCGAGTGAGCCCGCCCAGGATCTGACCCAGACGGTAGCGTTTGGTGTATTTGACCTCGCCGCCAAAAAAGGTGGCGGACAGCTTGTGCGCTTCGTCGCAGATGATCAGGTCCCATTGGCAGTCCGGGGCCTGCAGTTTTTGCTGCAGCTCCTCGTTGCGGGAGAGCTTGTCCAGCCGGGCGATGACCAGGTGGTTTTCGGTAAACCAGTTGCCGGAGCGGGCGGACTCCAGTTTGTCGTTGGTGAGGATCTCGAAGGGCAGCTGGAAACGGCGGTACAGCTCGTCCTGCCATTGCTCTGCCAGACTGCCGGGACAAACCACGAGGCAGCGCCGCAGGTCGCCCCGGGTGATCAGCTCCTTGATGAACAGGCCGGCCATGATCGTCTTGCCGGCACCCGGATCGTCCGCCAGGAGGAAGCGCAGGGGCTGGCGGGGCAGCATCGCTTCGTAGACGGCAGTGATCTGGTGGGGCAGCGGCTCGACCAGGGAGGTCTGTACCGCCAGCATCGGGTCAAAGAGGTGGGCCAGACGGATGCGTTGGGCTTCCGAGACCAGGCGAAACAGGGCGCCGTCACCGTCAAAGCTCCAGGGGCGGCCCTGCTCCTCGATGGTGAGCCCCAGTGAGTCGTCCTGGTACAGCAGCCGGTTGCCGATCCGGCCGGCGGGGTCCTTGTACGTTAGCTCCAGGGCGGCCGAGCCGTACCATTGCACGCTGACCACCGTCACCCGGCAGTCGGGCAGGACTCCCCGCACCGTCGCCCCGGGCCTGAGCTCTTCCAGTTGCATGGCTTCACCTTCCTTATATACTCCGGCCGGAGAGCCGGGTGATCTGTCTATCTTGTAAGTTCTGCCAAAAACGGACAATTCCTCCTATGTGGGGCGAAACCTGGCTCCCTTCTACCCGCCTATCCTTACGCAAGCCGCCCCTTCCCTCCGTCGCCCCGTAAGCCAAAAGGAAAGGTTCCAGCGCGGACCAGGACCTGAGGCTTCGGGGGCATGGACACAGCCAGCCCCGGGCGGACCCGGGCGGCCCAAAGTGCCGGGTGCGGCCATGTTGCCCTTTTGTCGAGAGGGGAATAGAGCACCAGGACGAGATTGCCACGCCGACGTGAAAGCGTGTCGGCTCGCAATGACGGGGAGCGGGAGAACGACGGGGCGGGCCGGCGTGGCGTCCGGACCCTACGTCCCGGGGGACGGGGAACGGGGGAAGCCAGATTGCCGCGCCGACGTGAAAGCATGTCGGCTCGCAATGACGTGGAGCGGGGGAGTTGCCGACAATGAAGCCCTTGCCTGTCGACGCCGGCCAGAGGGTATTGGGTGAAACCAGCCAGCACCTCGGTTCACGTCATTGCGAGGAGCGTGCAACGAAGCAATCTGGCCAGCCTTTTCCCCGGGGTCCGTTCTTCGGGCGATATACAAGGAACGGGGGGAAGCCAGATTGCCCCGCCCGCGCGCAAGCGTGCCAGACCGCTTTTGGCCCGCCCGCCCCCCGCGGTGGCATAAGGCAGCCGGAACCCGGCATAATATAGCTGGGGGTGATGGCATGACGAAGGGTATCGGATGGTATAACCGCAGCTTCTGCCTGGGACTAGGGGCGGGCCTGCTGCTGTGTGCATTAGCTGGCGGGGCGGGCCTTCACTACCTGAGGCAGCACGGCTTGCAGGTGGAGCTATCGACGGCGACGCTGACGGGCACGCTGCAGAGCCGGATTCAGGCCCAGACGAAGACAGATTTAATGAAAGCCATCGCCGGGGTGGAAAAGGAGATCCCCGACCGGGTGAAAACCCAGCTCGCGGGACTCGCGGCGCCGGCCAAGCTGCAATTTGCCGGGCTCACGATTGAGCTCCCGGCGTCGGTGACCCAGGACCTGGAGGCGCATCTGGCGGCGACGGTGGAGGACAGTATCATCGCCATCCTCCGCCAGATCGATACCGACGCTCTCGCGGCCCGCATGGGGCGCGAGGTGACGAAGGGCATCCAGCAAAGCCTGCAGCGGGACCTAGGGCGCAAGATTATGATTAAGCCGGTGCCGGGACTCGCGGTGCCGGTGACGGTGGAGTTTGGGGAGTGAGACAGGAAAGCGTGTCAGGAGGACAGTCCCCGTGGCTCTGACCATCGTAATCTGCCCCATCGGATGTCGGGGAGGGGCTAGGTGCCTTGCCGCCCGTCGTCGCCCAGTCATGCCGGGCCCGTCATCCTGAGCGCAGGCGAAAGATCCCGTGGCAATAGGCCCCAAACCCGGGCCGTTCACCCATATCAGCCAATCCCCGGATGCTCCTCTCAACGCGGCATGGGCGATTCGTGAATCGCCCCTACGGACCGGGAGGGACGGGGGCGCTGCGGGGGCGGGCCGGCCAGAGACCGGCCCCTGCAACCGAATAAGACCGAAAGCAACGGCTGGGTTAGGGAACGCCAAAGCGAACCGGCACGGTGACCGGCCCCTGCAACCTGGCGGTGACCAAGGTGTCCCGCGTCCCCTGGCTGCCGGTCACCCCTCTTGACCCCGTCCCATCCCTGCTATATAATGAACGCAACACCGGATATCCCCAATAAACCGCAAAGGAGGCAAAGCCATGCCCGAAGCCAACCCCATCCGCCCCATCCGCTGGGAGGACCTGCCCCGGGAGCGCCTGAACGCCCAATTGGAGCGCCGGATCATCACCGGGGAAAAGGCCATGCTCACGCACGTGTACCTGCAGAAAGGCTGCGTGGTCCCCATGCACCAGCACGAGAACGAGCAAATCACCTACATCCTGGAGGGGAGCATGCATTTCTGGTTCCATACCACCGACGCCGTACCGGTCCTGATCCGGGCGGGCGAGGTCTTCGTTATCCCGGCCAATGTCCCCCACCAGGCCGAAGCCTTGGCCGATACCCTGGACGTGGACATTTTTGCCCCGCCGCGGGCTGACTGGCTGAATAAGACCGACGATTATCTGCGGCAGAAGTAATTGCCAGGCGCGAAGGGGCCGGTGCCCCGGCGGCCCAGCCCGCCGCGCAGCAACGCCGCTCCGCAAAAAACAATCCCGTCCGAACCCGGACGGGATGTTTCTTATTTTGGCACCGATGCGGACGGGGTAACTTGCCTAAGATAGCATGGGTGGGCTGACTAATCAGATCTAAACCCATCGCCGCATCCCGTTCCCTTAAGCCCGCCCCAAACCCTATCGGCTCAGCCTGAGCCGCGCTACTTCCCGCCTCAGGTGGACCCCGCCGCCGGCAGCTCCACCCGGTGGGCGAGCTGCACGTGCACAGTTTGGGTAGCGGCTTCCCACTCCACCCGGGCCCCGAGGGCTTCGGCCACTACTCGGGCCGGGAGCATCACCCGCCCGGGGGGTGCAATCTCGGGCTGGACCGAGATAGGCCTAATCTGTCCATTCAGCTCTATCTCCGCCCGGTCGATAAACACGCGCAGGGTATCCGCGCCGCGCCGCAGGGTGACGGTGCGGCCGTCCCAGCCGATGCCGCCCGGCTCCACTCCGAGCATCGCCGCTAGGTAGCGCAGGGGCACATAGGTCACGCCGGCACGGACATAGGGGGCGACGTCCATTTCCACGCGCTCGCCCCGGCGGTCGGCCGTCTTCTCCCCCACCCGGAGCCAGCTGAAGTCGCCTTCGCTGGGGAGGGTCGGGTCCTGGCTCCAGCCGAGCCAGGAGGCGTCGTAGAGCCGGACCTGGTCAAAACCGAGAATCTCGTGCAGGGCAAACCAGTTCACGGCGGCCCGCATCCCGCTGTGGCAGTAGACGATGATGGGCCGCGTGCCGGTGATGCCGTGGGCGGCGTAGAGCGCCCGCAGTTCTTCGGCCGGGAGGTAGCGACCGTCGCAGTCGAAATGGTCCTCCATCGGGATATTCACCGCCCCGGGAATCCGGCCCCGCCGCGCCGCGTCGCTTTCCTGCGTCTGCCCCTGCCAGGCGGCGGGGGTGCGGGCGTCCACCAGGTCCACCCGCCCGAGGGCGGCCTGCACCTGGTTGGTGTGGGCGATCAGATCAGGGCGGATGCGGCCGGGGTCGATGGCATATTCGGCCGGCGCCGGCACGACGGGCGACGCGACCAGGGTCAGGCCCGCCTCCCGCCAGGCTTCGCGCCCGCCGTCGAGCACACTTAAGTCGGTGTGGCCGTAGACGCGAAGCGTCCAGGCGAGGCGGGCGGTCTCGGCCGGCGGGCCGGCCAGCACGAGCGGGGTAGCGGCGGTCACGCCGCGCTCTCCGAGGGCGGCGGCCAGCTGCTCCCGGGTGGGGAGCATATAGGGCAGGACGCCGGCGGGGTTCACCATCGCGTCGCGCGTCAGGGAGACCGCCCCCGGCAGATGCCCCAGGTTATAGACCCCGGCCGGGCTGGTATCAATGACCCGGATTGTCTGATCCACGAGTTCCGCCGGCCCTACGAGGACCGGAGCGGCGAGTACACTCCCGGCGGGGAGCAGCAGGCTAAGGATCAGGAACAGCCAGACAATGTATCTTTTCATGTTCTCACCTCAATGTTGGGTGGGTGACTGACTATGGGCGGGGAAGGACGAGGAAAGGGAGGCCAGATTGCCGCGCCGACGCGAAATCGGTGTTTGTCAAGATAGTTGTCGCATGGGTTAAGGATTATGTGGCCACCAAATC
>CAZHIT010000182.1:4138-5364 GCA_964533125.1 uncultured Candidatus Sumerlaeota bacterium | reverse complement strand
CAGAACCAAGGCCGCCGCCGCCCCCAGGAACACACTCCAGGGCGGCTTATTTTGCGCCACCAGCAGCATGGTCGCGAGCTGCGTCTTATCCCCCAGCTCCGCCACGAACACTAAGCCAAAGGTCAGAAAAAAAGTCTTCCAGCCGATAGCATTCCCCTCCCCCGTCTGGTCTGTGCCTTAAGTCTTTTTCCCCGCCAGGCCGCGTTTGCTCGCTTACCCCAAAACCACTGCACCGGCAGACTGAGGCTGAAACCCAAAAATGCCCCAACCGGAACGCTGAGCAGCGGCGCATTGATTATTTGCCAGCTCTGGCCGCCGTACCGGTACACCAGCGTCTCCAGCGCCAACCCCAGCGCCGCCGGGAGGCCCCACCATAGTTTAAACGCCTGCAGATACGGTGAAGTATAGGGAATCCAGGCCACTATCCCCCAGAGCAGGCCGATAAAAACCCCTTTGCGCTGCCAGTCAGGCCAACCCACCGCTCTCCCCCCCGCTCTGCCCCTCACTGTCGCGTCTGTTAGCATTCTATGCCCAAAAGCCAAAGCTATTCCAGCTTTCCAGTCCCGGTAACGCGAACGGCCGGAACGCGCACCCGGAGGGCTGGGATATGCGGGAGGCCCCTCCTGTGTCAGGAAAGACGATCTTCTGCCGTTACAACCATCAGACCCCAAAAAGAAAGACCGGGCCACCTTCGCTCCGGTCGTTTTTTTCTAAACCAATGTTGACGCTTACTGGCTGGCCCCCGCTTCGCCTGCCTGGCCTTCTTCGATCTCATCCGCTTCCTCGGTGTCTTCCGGATCATCCCCGGACTCATCTTCGCTGGCAGTAACCGCCGGCGCCGGATTGGAAGCACCGCTGAAATACTGCTCCACCCCTGCGGCCACCGCCGCCCCGGTCAGCTCTGCCGTCTCTGCCTGGGCCAAACGGGCCTCATCCGCCGGGTTCGAGAGGAACAGCACCTCGAGGAGAATCCCCGGTAATTCGCAGTATTTAATCACATGGAAGTCGGCCGTCCGGATCCCAAAGTCCGCCGAACCAAGGCCGTTCACCAGGGAGGCGTGAACCGCCGCCGCCAGCGCCCCACCCTCCGGGAAGTTCTGATTTTCCAGGGCGAAATAGGTGGAGGTGCCACTGGGGACTTCGCTTAGATTGCTGTTATTGTGCACCGAGATGAAAATATCCGCTTCATCCTCGCGGGCCAGAGCCGCCCGCGACTCGAGTTCCAG
>CAZHIT010000182.1:2464-4128 GCA_964533125.1 uncultured Candidatus Sumerlaeota bacterium | reverse complement strand
ATAGGCCTCGGCATCCACCACACCGGGCTCTTCGCTCGCGGTATCCTGGTCGCGGGTCAGCACCACCATCGCGCCTTTGGCCCGCAGCTGCTCCGCCAGCTCTAATGCCATCGCTAGGTTCACATCTTTCTCCTTCAGACCGAGACGCCGGCCGATGGCGCCAGGGTCCGTGCCGCCGTGGCCCGGGTCGATGACCACGGTCTTGCCGGCCAGCCCCGGAAACAGGGCGTCGATAACAAACCCATCAGACTGCCGCCGGACCACATAGTGATTGGCCTGCGAATTAGCAATAGTTAGAACCAGGGTGTCCCCTTCGCGGACTAAAGCTACTCCCTCCGGCAGCGCCATAGCCTGGCTTACCTCCACCTGCCGCAGTACTGCCCTAAACCCGCTGTTCACCGCTTCCCGCTCTAGCCCATAACCCCCATCGATGCTGAAGGCATAGCGGGTGCGGTCAGCCAACGCCTCGGCGGTAACGGCGGCTAAACTGCTGGTGAGCCGCAGCTCGATCCTCTGGGCGGTTCTTTCGGCCACTGTCAGGTCCGCCGGTACCGTTAGGTCGATATACACTCCCCGCTGGTTGATCCCCAGCCGGACTATTTCCGCCAGGCCCACCGGCAGTTCGGCCGGAACCAGGGCCTTGCCGCCCAAATCCAGGCGGATGCTTTTCCGGTCCGTGCTGGTAAAGAGCACAGCGTTCGCGAGGTCTCCTTCGATGGTGATGCTGCGGGCCCCTCCCTTATCTTCCAGGCGGATACGGCCAATGGCGTTGGTGCCACTCTGCCGGAGATAATCCCCGTGCGCCCAATACTCGGCGGTTCCGTCACTGAGGAGCACCCATTCTTTTTCCTGCCGCAGCACGGAATAGACCGTACCCCGGGCCGCTTTCCCCCGCAGTGTGCTGGCGGTCGAGGGCTCGGCGCGCAGATTCAGGATGTTCGTATTCACGACCGCCGTCCGCGTTAGACTGATCCCAGCTGCGGTCTCCGTCAGCTCATAACTTACTTCCGGGTGGGCCGGGTCGGCCAGGGAAACATATTCGCCGCAAACCCAACCGGCATCGCTGCCAAAGCCGGATTCAATCCACCCCGCCTGGACCGAGAGGACTTTGCCGGTGCTGTTTTCAGCCAATGTTTTCAGCACGGAATAGGTGGTGGACGGACCTTTGCGCAGGTTCACCCGCGGCCGGGTCGTCACGGTTAGGGGCAGGTTCTGCTCCCGGTAGGCCGCTTCAAAATCGGTATTCACCAGCAGCGCTTTCCGTTGCACCCAACCGCTGCCCGTTCCAAGCGCGATTTGGGCCCAGTTTGTACTGAGCGCGGTCACCAAAAATCGCTCCCCTTTGGCCGCCTGGCGCAGTACCGGTCCCGCCGCATCCGGCTTTTCGGTAACCGCCGCCGCCGTCGCCACCGTGGTGATGCCTCGCACCGGGAACGCCAGCAAGTCGGCGAAGATGTAGCCGGCGCGGCCGTCCGGTAAGTTGATCTGATGCCAGTCTTCCGCACTGCCCACCGTCTCCAGACTGTCGCCGGCCACTACCTGAGTCAGGACCTCCCCCGCCATGGATGGCCCGCTGCGGACATTCACCTTGGTCCCGGTAACGACCACCGGGGTCGCCCCCACCGCGGCCGCCAGGAGAAAAACGATACCCATCGAGATTGCCA
>CAZHIT010000182.1:0-2454 GCA_964533125.1 uncultured Candidatus Sumerlaeota bacterium | reverse complement strand
CCGGTACGCCGGTTGTTTCGCTTCATGCTGCTTCCTCCTGCTCCTTGGGGTGAACAATAATTCGACACGGTTTGCGCTAATTCTTTTATTTTTGACGCCCACCGCGGGTGAAATGTTCCAAACTCCCCAGGAAGCGCCATTTCCGCTCCGGCACCAGTCACCAGTAACGCGATAGAAAGACGCTGATCCGCCCAGCAAAAAGGGTATCGCACCGGAGAACTCTCCAGGCAATACCCTTTTCCCAAAGCCAAACCGCCGCTTTATTTCACCACGAAACTAACCAGTTTCTGCGGCACAACCACCGTTTTCACGATCTCCTTACCCTCCAGGTACGCCTTGACGCGCTCCAGACCCAGGACCAGGCGCTCCAGTTCCTCTTCCGTGGCATCAATCGGCGCCACCACCCGGTCCCGGATGCGGCCGTTCACCTGCACAACGATTTCCACTTCCTCGACGACCAGGGCCGCCGGGTCGAACTCCGGCCAGGTTTCGGTGTGGATGCTGCCGGGTTTGCCTAAGAGGGCCCACAGTTCTTCGGTGATGTGGGGCGCAAAGGGCGACAGGATGAGCAGCAGTTTTTCGCAGCTTTCCCGCACCACCGCCGGAGTGCCGCCGGCCTCGCCGGCGTGGTCCCGGTACTGATACATCGCATTGACCATTTCCATGATCGCGCTGATGGCCGTGTTGAAGTTGAACCGTTCGCTGACGTCGTAGGTCACCCGCTTGACCGTTTCGTGCACAATCCGCCGCAGGTGCTTATCGTCCTGGCTCAGGGTGCCGGCGGCCGGGGTTTGGCCCGCGAGCAAATCGGCGTAGCCCGCCACCAACCGCCAGGTCCGGTTGAGGAAGCGGGAGGAACCTTCAATCCCGGTGTCGCTCCAATCCAGGTCCCGCTCCGGCGGGGCGGCAAACAGGATGAACAGCCGGGCGGCATCCGCCCCGTACTTGGCGAAAATCTCTTCGGGGCTGACCACATTCCCCTTGGACTTGGACATTTTCGCCCCGTCCTTGATGACCATCCCCTGGGTCAGCAAATTGGTAAACGGCTCCTGGGCGCCAACCAAACCGGCATCCGCCAGGACCTTCATAAAGAAGCGGGAGTAGAGCAGGTGCAGCACCGCGTGCTCGATCCCGCCGATGTACTGTTCCACCGGCATCCAATAATTGACCTTATCCGCCGCAAAGGGTTCGGTATCGGAATCCGGACTGGTGTAGCGGAGGTAATACCAGGACGAACAGATGAAGGTATCCATCGTGTCGGTTTCCCGCTTCGCCGGCCCACCGCAGACCGGGCAGACGGTATTGACGAATTCCGGCAGCTCGGCCAGAGGCGAAGCGCCGCCCGCTTTAAAGACCACATTCTCCGGCAGCAGCACCGGCAGGTCGGTTTCCGGCACCGGAACGGTACCGCAATGCTCGCAGTACACGATGGGGATCGGGGCCCCCCAGTACCGCTGGCGCGAGATCAGCCAGTCACGCAGGCGATAGCTGACTTCCTTCTTGCCGGCGCCGTTGCTCTCCAGGTACGCCGCGATGGCCGCTTTGCCGTCCTCCACCGCCAGCCCGTCGAACCGGCCGGAATTGACCATCTTCCCCGGTCCGTCGTAAGAGACCGCCATCGTAACCGGATCCAGCGCCTCCCCTTCGGGCTGGATCACCACCCGGATCGGCAGGTTGTATTTCCGCGCGAACTCAAAGTCCCGCTGGTCGTGGGCCGGTACGCCCATCACCGCGCCGGTGCCGTAGTCCATCAGCACATAGTTGGCAATCCAAATCGGGATGCGCTCGCTGTTCACGGGATTGATGGCGTAAGCGCCGGTAAACAGGCCTTCCTTTTCCAGGTCGGTGGCTGTCCGGGTGATCTCATCGTAGTGGGTCATCTTCTCGATGAAGGCTTCCACCGCACTCTCCTGCGCCGTGCCGGCAACCAGCGTCCGGATTAAGGGGTGTTCCGGGGCAAAGACCATGTAGGTGACCCCAAACACCGTATCCGCCCGGGTGGTGAACACGCTGAACTTCTCCGGCGAACCCTCAATAGCAAACTCGATGGCCACCCCTTCGCTCCGGCCGATCCAGTTTTCCTGCATCACCCGCACCCGTTCCGGCCAGCCGCCCAGCAGATCCAGGTCTTTCAGCAGCCGGTCGGCGTAATCGGTAATCTTCAAAAACCACTGCGACAGTTCTTTCTTCGTCACCTGCGAATCGCACCGCCAGCACCGTCCGTCGCCGACGACCTGCTCGTTCGCCAGCACGGTCGCGCATTTGGGGCACCAGTTCACCGCCGCTTTCTTCTTGTAGGCCAACCCCCGCTTATACATCAGCAGAAACAGCCATTCCGTCCATTTGTAGTAGTCCGGGTTGCAGGTGGTTGCCTCCCGGTCCCAATCGTAGCTGCAGCCCAGATCGTGCATCTGTTCTTTCATGTTGGCGATATTGCTTCTCGTCCAAATCGCC
>CAZHIT010000181.1:0-5378 GCA_964533125.1 uncultured Candidatus Sumerlaeota bacterium | reverse complement strand
TAGCCGTACCGTCGGAACACCTCCCCGATGGCGGTAAAGGTTTCGTCGTCACTCGCGGTACCGGCCCAGAACGTAGCCTGGAGTTTCTCCCTGGCCGCCTGCCCGAGATGGTAGACACCCTTGGTTTTCAGCTCATCCATCCAGCCCCGCACCCGACCGGCCTCCCGGTCCGCCAAATCGTACAGCAGGCGCTCTAAGTTGCTCGATATCAGGATATCCATCGACGGTGAGGAGGTCCGGACGAAGGCCCGGTTTTTGTCGTAAACCCCAGTGCGGACGAAATCCGCGAGCACATTATTGGCGTTCGCCGCCAAAATCAGGCGGTGCACTGGCAGGCCCATCCCCCGGGCGTAGTACGCCGCCAGGATGTTGCCGAAATTCCCGGTAGGCACCACGAAATTGATCGCTTCTCCGGGACTGATCGCCCCCTGCCGCAGCAGATCGGCGTAAGCTGAGAAGTAATAGACGATCTGCGGCACCAGGCGCCCCCAGTTGATGGAGTTGGCCGAAGAAAGCCTGAAGCCGCGCTTAGCCGCTGCCGCCTGGAAAGCGGCATCGTTAAAAATTGCTTTAACCCCGTTCTGGGTATCGTCGAAGTTCCCCCGCACCGCCACCGCGCTGACGTTGTTCCCCGCCTGGGTTGCCATCTGCAGGCGCTGGACCTCGCTCACCCCACCCTCGGGATAGAACACGATCACCCGCGTGCCCGGAACGTCCTTAAACCCCTCCAGGGCCGCCTTCCCGGTATCCCCGGAGGTAGCCACCAGAATCACCACTTCCCGGTCCGCCCCGGTCTGCGCCAGCGCCTGGGTCAGCAGGTGCGGCAGCAGCTGCAGGGCCACATCCTTAAAGGCACAGGTGGGGCCGTGCCAGAGTTCGAGCAAATACTCGTCCGCATCGAGGGCGCGGATGGGCGCCACCCCCGGCGGGAAGTTCGCCGCACTGTAGGCCGCCTCGACGGCGGTCCGGATCGCTTCGGCCGGGTAATCAGTCAAAAAGCGCGGCAATACCACTGCTGCCCGGCCCGGATAATCCAGGTCCATTAAGCCCCGGATCTCCTCCCCGGTCAGGGCGGGCAGGGAACCCGGAACATACAAACCTCCATCCGGGGCGATCCCGGTGATTATCGCTTCGGCCGCACTGACCGACCGGTTGCTGCCGCGGGTGCTTTCGTACTGCATTCGCCAACCTCCCTTAACTGTTTTAACCCTAACATCATTATCATAATACAAAATCGCGTAAAGAGAAAGGCGGACGTCATAGGATATCCGCCGTGGACGGCGAATTACCAACCAAGCCCAATTCGCTAACTTTATCCGTAAAGGAGGTGAAATGATGGATCAGACCAAAATCACCCTGGAGTACTGCACCAGTTGAGGGTACCTGCCCACAGCCGTCAGTTTGGCGGAAAAACTCTTAAACGAGCACAAGAAGAAAGTCGCTTCCCTGGAATTGCTCCCTTCGGCCGGTGGAGTGTTTGAAGTTAAGGTCGGCGATCAGCTCGTCTTCTCCAAAAAAGCCCTGGGCCGCTTCCCGGCCGTCGGTGAGGCCGAGGCCGCGGTCCGCGCTGCCATCGTCTAGTTCCAGCCAGGCCCCGTCACCGGGGCCTTTTCTATTGTCATCCAATCCCGTTCGGATCCCGTCATGGGGCCTTTTTTATTGGGTCAATCGAGAGACCGCAGGCGAGTTTGGTGAAGTTTTGCCCGAAAGCATCCAGCAGACGCCCTTCTGCCTTCAGTCCGGTGCAATGACCGGTGTAAATCTGCAACTTGGGGTTCTCTTGCAACGCCGCCGTGGTCTGGCTGATCCGTTCGTCGGAGGCGCCGATCAGGTGGAACCCACCGATTACCGCCGCCACCTCCCCGCACCCGGTCACGGCCATAGCGTGGCGGATGATGTTGACAATGCCGGCGTGGGCACAACCGGTCACAATCACCAGGCCCGCAGGGGTAACAAAATACAGCGAGGTATCATCCGGGATGGTGTCCGCCACCGTCCGGTCATCCTTCAGCTCCCACAATCCCCGGTGCTCTTTTGGCTCAAACTCCGTCTCCCGCGGCACGGCGCCGGAGAAGATGATCCCGTTCCCCAAAGGTAATGGATCCGCGCTGAGCGCCCAGAATCCCCCCAGTTGCTCCGCCTCCCGCCGCACCGCCGGCATCGGGTAGGCGGTATCGAACCAGAAGGGGTTCACCGCAAAACTGGTGCGATGGATCGCCGGATGGGCCACCAGCGGCACATACTCCTTCCCCATCGCCCGGAGGATCCCCAACAGGCCGCCGGTATGGTCGAAATGGGAATGGGACAACACGATCATTTCGATCTCACCTGGGTCCAGCCGCAGCTTCTGCATATTGCGCAGAATCGGTTCGGCAAAGGACCCGGTATCAAAGAGCAGGGTATGCCGTTCTCCCCCCGTCACCAACTGCACCAGGTAAGCCGCTCCGTGCTGTCCCCAGTACGGGCTGTTCTGGCCGGCGTAGTCCTCCGCCAAAACGGTCAGCGTCAACTGTTCCACCATGGCCTCTTTCCCGTTCATCCTTCTTCCCCTCCTGTCTCTCCGTCGGCAAACCGCCGCACCGCTTTCCCGTGCAGGTAGTTAAACCGTTTCCCCTGCCGGGTATCCCGCAGGCGCAGGGTATTTTCGATCTCTTCTTTTATCTTCCACCAGCTCGTATTCCAGTTCGCCCAGAGGGTGTTCTCCTCCGGCGCCCGTCCGATCAGCCGTTGCAGGGTAATCGCCGGATCCAGGTATTCAAGGAAGGTCACCACCCGGTCGACATACTCCTCCAACCCGATCAGGGGCAGTTCTCCCCGCTGGAACATCTCCCCAATCGGCGTGTTGCGCAGGATATACAGGGCGTGCAGTTTCGCCTGCTCCACCCCAAGGGCCGAAAGGAGCTTGGCGTTTTCCACCACGTCCTCCCCGTCGTCCCAGGGCAGGTTCAGAATCAGATGGGTGCAGACCGCAAACCCCCAGCGCTGCACCCGCAGCGCCGCCTCCACGAACTCGGCTAAGCTATGCCCCCGGTTAATCCGGCGCAGAGTGTGGTAATTGGCCGTCTGCAACCCGAGTTCCAGCGTCACCGCCGCCCCGGTCCGGTCGGAAAACTCCCGCAGGGTGCGCAGGTAGCGGTCGTGGACGCAGTCGGGGCGGGTGGCCACCGCCAGTTCAACCACCCCTTCCCGCCAGGCCTCGCCGACAAACTGGTCGAACTCCGCCGGGGGCAGATAGGTATTGGTGAAATTTTGGAAGTAGACGATATATTTTTCCGCCTTGAACTTGTGCCGGATCCGGGGCAGGTTGATATCGAGCTGCTCCCGCACTGAAAGACTGCTCGGCAGGTCCTCAAACCCCGCTCCGTCGTCGCCGCAATAGATGCAGCCGCCGCTGCCCAGGGTGCCATCGCGGTTGGGGCAGGTTACGGGCAGGTTCACCGGTAGCTTGTACACCTTTTCCCCGTACCGGCGGCGCAGATACTCCGAATACCGGTTATACCTCGCTTCTTCCATCCTGCCACTGCCGGTCCGACCGCCGCCCGAGCGGTCCAACCCGGCATCGGCTGACTTTGAGTAACAAGCTTTTCGCTTTTGTACCCGGTTTTCCTGCCGGCTATCCGCCATTTGAACCATTATCCCCATCACCCCCGTCTAGGGCAAAGCTATCAGGCGATATCGGGATTAATGCCGCGAAAATGAAGCCCAAAATGAGCAAATGCCCTGATTACGGAGTAATCCGCCTCCGAATATGATACACCATCATACCAGAGAGGAGGAACATCATGGGTAAAATGCGGGAATGGTCTTACAGGGACGACGCCGCGGCCGAGGACGAATACGAAGCCGGGTACGCCGAAGAGTATGAAGACGAAGGCGAAGACGAGTACGAAGACGATGATGCGCCGGACTTCCCCGCCAAAAGCCGTAAGTCTTACCCAAAATCCGCCTGGGACAGCCAGGATGAGGCGGAGCCGGAATGGACCAGCCAGAGCAGCAAAAAGAAAGAGAAACGGGGCGTCAAAAAAGAGTGTGACCGGGAGTGCCGGGCCAAACACGAATGGGAAGCCGCAGGCAAATACGATGGCGAGTTCGCCGAAGACTACGCCGGTGACTTCGTAACCGAGTACGCCAAGGAGTACTGCCCCCCGGGGAAAAAACTGGCGCAGGCTTATATCCCCTGGCAAACCTACGGCAAGACCTTTGGGGTTATGGAAGCCCTGTGCAAAGGGACGATTTTCCCGGAACTGTATATGCCTTACCACAGCAAGGGTCTGAAGCGGCACGGCAGCGGCTGCCGGTGCTGATGGCCCTTCCCCGAGGCGACCGATTATGAAAGGAGGGGGAACTGTGCGCCGGAACCAGTTTGTAATGCTGAAAGAAATTCAGGCCCTGGAGTTTACGGCCATTGACCTAAACCTGTTCCTCGATACCCACCCGCACAGCCGCCGGGCTCTGGCCGATTACAACCGGACGGTAGTGGAACTGATGGGTAAAAAGCGGGAGTACGAGCGGAAGTTTGGACCACTGAGCAATTTTGGCCAGTCGCCGAGCGCCGGTAAATGGCGGTGGATCTGCGAGCCTTGGCCCTGGGAAATCCACTGCTAACCAGTTTTGAGGAAAGGAGCGAGAAGAATGTGGGTTTATGAAAAGAAACTTGAATACCCGGTCCCGAAGCTGCGGCCCAATCCCCGTCTGGCCAAAAGCGTGATTACCCAGTACGGCGGACCGGATGGCGAACTGTCGGCATCTCTCCGTTACCTGACCCAGCGCTACACCATGCCGACCAGTCAGGCCAAAGCCGTCCTCACGGATATCGGGACGGAAGAACTTGCACACATGGAAATTGTCGCCGCCTTGGTCTACAACCTGACCAAGGACGCCACGCTCGCCCAAATCAAGGCCGCCGGAATGGACGGATACTACGCCGACCACGATAAAGCCGTCTTTTTCGTCAACGCCTCCGGCGTCCCCTGGACCGCTTCCTATATCCAGGCCAAAGGCGACCCCATCGCCGACCTGCACGAAAACCTGGCCGCGGAAGAAAAAGCCCGGGCAACTTATGAATACCTCCTGCAACTCTCCGACGACCCGGATGTAAGCCAGGTCCTCCGCTTTCTGCGGGAGAGGGAGATTGTCCACTTCCAGCGCTTTGGGGAAACCCTTGATACAGTCCAAGACTATCTTTCCCGCAAGAAGTGCTACTGAACCGGATCAACCTGTGATCCCGGGAATAAAAGATAAGCGGCAAGGGCAGGTCAGTGACCCGCCCTTGCCTTGGCGTTCAGCCTATTTTCTTCGGTTACCGCCGGCGGTTGCGCAGCAGCAGCAGGCGGAGCAGTTGGGCCACCGCCACCGCCGTCGCTGCGACATAGGTCAGG
>CAZHIT010000180.1:0-5488 GCA_964533125.1 uncultured Candidatus Sumerlaeota bacterium | reverse complement strand
ACCCCTGCGTTGTTCCGCGCCGTCAGGTCGGCTCCCTTATCCAGCAACAGCTGCACCGTGCTGTTTTCGCCTCGGCCCGCCGCAACAATAATCGCCGTGTCCCCCTCTTTGTTCCGCAGGTTCGGGTTCGCTTCCTTATCCAGCAGCACCTGCACCGTCCCGCTCTGGCCGTTGCTCACCGCCACCATCAGCGCCGTCGACCCGTCCACGTTCGTGCTGTTCACGTCCGCCCCTTTTTCCAGCATCTCCTGCACCGTGCCGCTCTGGCCTTTCGCTGCCGCATCAAACAGACTGCTCTGCGGCGTTTGCGCACAGCCCGAAAGACATATTACGGCCAGAATCCCCAGCGCCAGCCACCGAACCGACCGTTTGTTTCCTACCATGTTTTCTCCTCCCCGCTTCCGATAATCCCGTCCGGCCGCCGCCGGCGTTCCTATCGCCGTTCTTACTTCGCCAGAGATCATGGAAACCCTGCCGTTTTTTCACCAAATCGCTCCAACTCCAATCCCTGTCGCCGGCGATGCTCAAAGTGGATGAGAGATACAGCCAGAACCCCGGATTATTTAATTTTAAGGAGCGTAGCGACGCGGCAAAGACGACCTCGTCACCTTGTTTGCGTCCCCTCTCACCTTGTTTGCGTCCCCTGTCACCTTGTTTGCGTCCCCCGTCACTTCGTACCCCCAAATAGAGGTTCATCCGCGAACCGGGCGTTTAAGCCAGTTCGGGTACCAGACACGGTCCCAGGGTACCGGACCTGGGCGTCCAAAAGCGCCATCAGCGGCCACAACACATTTATCATTGGAAGTAACATGCTGCTTGGCCGCATGCGGCGCTTACCAGGGCCGAGCGCCGCCGGGGCCGATGTCTGGTCAAAGCCCAGGTTTTGCCCGCGAGCGGATGAACAAAAAAAGGGAAAGAGCCGCGGCAGGCACTCATGAGGATATTAGAATAAGGAGGTATGTATTGCCGGAGCCGCCCGTTACACCGTCGCTCTCGCCCGACCGCCCGTTCCACCGTCGCTCTCGCCCGTCAACCCATCGCCACCCCCCGGAACAAAAACCCGCCGCCCCCCGTCTAAACCGGATGAAAGGGGGAATTTTCATGCCCAAGCAACTTATCTCCGTTCTCCTGCTCTCCGCGCTGCTTTTCGGCTTTGCATCCACCGGCCTGGCCACCACCGCTGGCGCCCGCACCGATCTCCATGTCGTTCTAAACGGCAATGAACTGCCCGCCGCAGTCCGGCCCAGCCTTATTGGCGGCACCGTCTTCGCCCCACTGAAGCCCGTCGCCGAAACCCTGGGTGCTCAGCTTACCTGGTCCGCGCCCAGCCAAACCGTCACCATCACCAAAGAAGGCACTGCGGCCAGTCTGGTGCTCAGCCATAACTCCGTCACCGTCAATGGTCTCGAATACACTCTGCCGGTTCCGCCCTACACCGCCGCCGGCCGCACCATGGTTCCCCTGGAACTGCTCGACCTCGTCTTCGGCGTCGACAGCGCCTGGAACCCGCTCACCGGCGAAGTCACTTTAGACGGCCCCGTTCTCCCCGTCGTCGGCTCCCTCGCCAATCTGCAGCGATTACTCACCGACGCCCAGGAAACCCGGTACGGAAGCAGCAAGTGGCTCATGTACCGCGCCGGCGCGGCCGAAGACTCGGTGACCACCGCCGCCCCCAACGCCCAAAATGAGCAAAAGTCCGCCGACAGCGGCGGTGACTACTCCACCACGAACGTCCAGGTCGAGGGTGTCGACGAAGCCGACATCATTAAAACCGACGGCGAATACATCTACCAGATCAACCGCAACCGCATCCTCGTCGTCCGGGCTAAACCCGCCGACGCCATGGAAGTCGTCAGCATCCTCAAATTTGATGAAGCCAATTTTGCTCCTCAGGAAATCTACTTAGACGACCAAAACCTCATCGTTATCGGCAACGCCTATAACCAGGTCCCCATCGCCTACGAAGACGCGGTCAAAGCGGAGCCCCAGGCCAAAATCGCCATCTTCCCGCCCTACCGCCAGACCGGCTCTGTCAAAGCCTACATTTATGACATCACCGACCCAGGCGAAATCACCGAAACCCGCCAGGTCGAAGTCGAAGGCTACTACCTCTCCTCCCGCAAAATCGGCTCATCCCTGTATCTCGTCGCCAATAAATACCTTGACTGGTACTACGCCCAGGAACAAAACCCGGAAGGTATCGCCCCGGCTTACCGCGACACCGTCGCCGGCGATAAGTTTGTCGACTTCGCCTACAGCGATATCCGCTACTTCCCCGGCGCCGTGGAACCGAACTACCTCCTGGTAGCCGGCCTAAACCTCGACCAGGACGACGAGGCCATGCAGGTCTCCGCCTACCTCGGCTCCGGTCAAAACATCTACGCCTCCCAGGAAAACCTCTATGTCGCCGTTACCCAGTACCGCCAGGCAGACGAACCCGCCACCGACGCGCAACTCCGGCTGTGGCAGCCACCCCCGGTAACCACCGGCATCTACAAGTTCGCCCTCGAGGATGGCGCCGTCAAGCACCGCGGGCAGGGAGAAGTCCCCGGCACCATCCTAAACCAGTTCTCCATGGATGAATACGCCGGCCATTTCCGGATCGCCACCACCAACTACAAGTACACCGTAAGCGAAAGTCTCTCCACCAACAACCTCTATGTCCTGGATGAAACCATGGACATCACCGGTAGTTTAGAGGACCTCGCCCCCGGTGAGCGCATCTACTCTGTCCGGTTCATGGGCGAACGCGGCTATGTCGTCACCTTCAAAAATGTCGACCCCCTCTTCGTCATTGACCTCGCAGACCCTGAGAAACCCACGGTGCTCGGCGCGCTTAAAATCCCCGGCTACAGCGACTATCTCCACCCCTACGACGATACCCATATTATCGGCTTCGGCAAAGACACCATTGAGCTGCCCCAGAAGGACTGGGAAGGCAAAGACACTGGCAGCATGGCCTTTTATCAGGGCATGAAACTCGCCATCTTCGATGTCAGCGACGTCGCCAACCCCAAAGAAATGTACAAAACCACCATCGGCGACCGCGGCACCGACTCCGAACTCCTCCGCAACCACAAAGCCCTCCTCTTCGCCCCCGAGAAGAACCTCCTCGCCTTCCCCGTCACCGTACTCGAAGTCAAAAAGCCCGCCGTCAACCCCACTGGCTTCCCCGAATACGGCGAGTTCACCTTCCAGGGCGCCTATGTTTACGACATCAGCCTCGAGGACGGCTTTGAGCTCAAGGGACGCATCACCCATCTCACCGATACTGACTACCTCAAGTCCGGCTACGGCTGGTACCAGGGCGAACTCACCGTCGAGCGTGCCATCTACATCGGCGACACCCTCTACACCCTCTCCCAGGGCAAGATCAAAGCCAACGACCTCAAGAACCTCGCCGAGATCGGCGCCCTCTCCCTTCCCCAGTAGTCCACACCGCCACTCTACCCCAAATTGCCCCCGCACCCAAACAAGAGAGGCGCGATTTCGCGCCTCTCACCTTTTGCCCCACCGGGGACGGTCCTCTTGGGGCACTTCTGCCCCACGGGGACGGTCCTCTTGATGCGTCTCTGCCCCGCGGGGACGGTCCTCTTGGAGCACTTTTACCCCACTGGGGACGGTCCTCTTGGCGCACCTCCGCCCCAAGGGGACGGTCCGCTTAATTCTCTCGCAATATAGCCTTTCGGTTAATACCGGTAAGCCTTTCGATCTGACGAAGCGATAAACGGGCCGCAATCAACCCTTTCAGCATCTCTTTGCGCTCGCTCACCGCTTGGCTCTGAAGCTGCTCATAATTCTTCATACCTTCGAAACTCTCAATCAGCATCGCCGCTTTCTCATCCGTCACTCGCTCTGCTTCGTAGGCTTCCATGCAGTCCATCTCTGCTTCCTGATTCAGGAACTTAGTCAATTCGCTTGGCGAAGCGAACAGCGATTTAACCCTATCCGTGTCGGCGATACCGGTCTGCCGCCCCGCATAATCCGGATAACTCGTCCAAATGAACGCATCCAGCCCCGCCTTTTGGGGGTTCTGATGAATGTATCGGAACACAGTGAGGAAATAGGCATCGTCCTCCACCGGCTCGCTCTTGTACCTGTCCTGAAATACATGGCCAACCCGGTCGTACTTCCGGTTAAACCGGTAGGAATAACTCGTTCCCAGCTTCTTCATAAACACGCTCACCGGTTTTTCCGTTTCCGCCAACAAAAGATGAAAATGGTTGGACATCAGACAATAGGCATATATCTTAATCCCGCACTCCTTTTTGTAAGTGCTCAGTCGATCCAGGAACACGCCCCTGTCTGAGTCGTCCAGGAATATATTCTGCCGGTTAATCCCGCGGACTATGACATGGTATGTTCCGCTTCCGCTCTTGGCCCTTGCTGCCCGTCCCATTATACATCACCTCGGCCTGAATGTAGCACAAACTTCCAATTGCGTCAAGGGGACGGTCCTCTTGGTGCACTCCTTCCCCACGGGGACAGTTCCGCTGGTGCACTACTGCACCACGAAGGGACGTTCCCTTTGGCACGCCAAAATACCGCTTACGCCTGTCGACGGGGACTGGTTAGGTATGGTAAGTACGCTCAGACCTTGGATTACGTCATTGCGACGAGCCCGCGACGAGCAATCTGGCATCCACCCCCTCGTTGCCCCTTTGTCTGCATGTGCCTCCGGGGACAGCCCTCAAGGCGCACCGCGGCCCACCATCCTTGTCATTCCGCCACGAACCAAGCCGCCCGCCCCTCGCATTACCCTCGACCCTTACCCCTTAAAACACAAAGAGCAACCCCAACAACTCCAGGGGCAGCCCCTCCCATAGCTTGTCAACCCACCCGGGCGGGTCCTCTCTCCTCGCTTAACGGTCCTCCCGGTACTTGCCCCACCTATGGATGCAGCTTCAGCACCCACTTAATGATCACCGGCAGCAAGGTCACGATGCTCAGCATCCTGGCTAGCTGCATCAGCGCCACCTGCGGCGTATTCCCCCCAGCCGACTCCGCCATCAGAGTCATCTCGCTCATCCCACCCGGAGCGCTGCTAAAAAAAGCCGTCACCACGTCCATATCTGACACCCGCGAGATGATATATCCGACCACCAGACCAAAGGCCACCATCGACAGGACCAGGACCGAGGCCGGCAGCGCCAGACTTTTCAGACCGGACAGAGTCGCACGGTTGATATTCAGGCCCACCATTCCCCCCACCACTATCTGGGCCGCGATCCGGTAGTTTGCCGGAATCTGACCAGAAAAACCCAACAGATTCGCCGCGCCCACCGCCAGCATCGCCCCCACCATCGCTCCCGCCGGCATTTTTAGCCGGAGCCCAATCAGACCGCCTCCCGCCGCGATCAATAGGGTCATCGCTATTCTTCCCATACGCTCGCCTCCTGCCGCCGCTCTGGACAGCCATCATTTTCTCTGCTCTTCTATTATTCTTTGACAACCGCCTTCTTCCTCTCGCCCGGGCGCTAAAAGCCGC
>CAZHIT010000179.1:0-5590 GCA_964533125.1 uncultured Candidatus Sumerlaeota bacterium | reverse complement strand
CACCGGGGTCTCCCGGCGGTCAAGGGCGTCAGTCTAACCGTGCAGGCCGGCGAAATCCTCGGCGTCGCCGGGGTGGAGGGCAACGGCCAAACCCAACTGGTCGAAGCCATTACCGGCCTGCGCCAGCGCGAAGCCGGCTCCATCCGCTTAGGCGGCAAAGACTTAAGCGATCTCTCCATCCGCCACCGCCTGCAGGCCGGCCTGGGGCATATCCCGGAAGACCGGCACCGCTACGGCCTGGTCCTGGAGTTTACCCTGGAAGACAACCTGGTTTTAGCCACCCATCACCTCCCGCCCTTCGCCCAGCGGGGCATCCGGCAGCGGGAGGCGATCGCCGCGCACGCTACCCGGCTGGTTGGCCAGTTCGATGTCCGGGCCGGGCAAGGCATCCACACCATCACCCGCAGTATGTCCGGCGGCAACCAGCAAAAAGCGATCATTGCCCGGGAAATGGCCCGCTCACCGGCCCTGCTGGTGGTGGTGCAGCCCACCCGGGGCCTGGATGTGGGCGCGGTCGAGTACATCCACCGCCGCCTTATAGCCGAGCGGGACCAGGGCAAGTCGATTCTCCTGTTCTCGCTGGAGTTGGATGAGATTATGGACCTGTCCGACCGGATCGCGGTGATGTACGAAGGCGAAATCGTCGGCGAGGTGCCCGCGGGCGCCGCGACCGAGAACGAACTGGGCCTGATGATGGCCGGCGCGGGAGGAGGCAGACAGCATGGGTAAATGGTTTTCTTCCCTCACCCCGGAGCAAAAGCAGGACATCTTCGTCCCCTTCCTATCCGTTCTGCTCGGTTTTGCGGCGGGAGCCATCGTCATGCTGCTGTCGGGCCACAATCCGCTTACCGCCTACCACGCCCTGCTGAAAGGTGCCGGTCTGCTGGGCCATGTCAAACGGTTCGGAGATACCCTGCTGCAAATGACCACGCTGATTCTGACCGGCCTGTCTATCGCGTTTGCCTTCCGGACCGGGCTCTTTAATATCGGCGCCGCCGGGCAGATGCTGATGGGCGGGTTCGTCGCGGTCCTCATCGGCGTCAAATGCGAACTGCCGAAGATTATCCACCTGCCGCTGGCAGTCCTGGCTGCGGCGCTGGCCGGGGCGCTCTGGGCCTGGCTACCGGGCCTGCTGAAAGCCCGGTACCGGATCAGTGAAGTGGTCATTACCATCATGATGAACTGGATCGCCTACTGGAGCGTTTATTATTTCGTCCCGGCCTGGATTCCGGGCCATTTCAACACCGAATCCATGCCCATCCACCCCACAGCGTCCCTGCGGGTAGGGTGGCTCTCCCGCTTGTTTGATGGTTCCTATGTCAACCTGGGCCTGTTTATCGCGCTGGCGGCGGCCATCGTTGTCTGGTGGATCCTTGAGAAGACGGTCTTCGGGTACGAACTGAAAGCAGTGGGCTTCAACCCCCACGCCGCCGAGTACGCCGGGATGCAGGTCAGCCGCAATATGATCCTGTCGATGATGATTGCTGGCACGCTGGCCGGGCTGGCCGGAGCGACGTACTACCTCGGCTATGCCGATAACCTCAAAATCGGCGTCCTTCCAGCCCAGGGCCTGGACGGGATCGCGGTCGCTCTGGTTGGTCTGAACACCCCCGGCGGGGTCATCCTGGCCGCCTTCCTTTTTGGCCTGATGAATGCCGGTAAACTCTTCATGCAGGGAGCCACCGACGTCCCCAATGAACTTGTGCCGAGCATTATCGCCACCATCATCTTCTTTGCCGCCACCAACCTGATGCTCAAGGGTTGGCTTGCGCGCCTGGCCCGGAGAAAGGAGGGAAGACCGGATGTGGGAGACACTGACTAGCATCTTTCCCATTGCCCTCACCTACACCGCCCCCCTGCTGATCATCGCCATCGGCGGGCTCTTCAGCGAGCGGAGCGGTGTTGTCAATATCGGCCTCGAGGGGCTGATGGGCGCCGGGGCCTTTGCCGCCGCGTACACCATCGTGTCCACCTATGGCACCCTTGGCGACCGGGCCATTTGGCTCGGGCTGGTCACTGCGGCCCTGGCCGGCGGCCTGCTTTCCCTGCTGCACGCCTTCGCCAGCGTCACCATGCGCGCGAACCAAGTCATCAGCGGCACGGCAGTCAACATCCTTTCGGCGGCGGTGACCGTTTACCTGGCCCGGAGCCTGACCGGCAGCGCCAACATCCAGATTCTCAAAGGCTCCATCCGCTTCGCCGTTCCGGTGCTCTCGTCTATCCCCGTCATCGGCCCGCTGTTCTTCCGCCAGGTGCACCTGACGACCTACTTCGTTTTATTGCTGGTCCTCCTCAGTTGGTACCTCCTCTACCGCCTGCCCTTCGGGCTGCGGCTGCGGGCCTGCGGCGAAAACCCCCACGCCGCCGACTCGGCGGGCATCAACGTCCGGCAGATGCGCTACATCGGCGTAGGGATTTCCGGTCTCCTGGCCGGCTTTGGCGGCGGGATTATCATCATCACCTACGCGGGGGAGTTCTCCCCTCTGGTTTACAGCGGACTGGGCTTTTTGGCCATCGCGACCCTGATCTTCGGTAAGTGGAACCCCTGGGGGGTCCTCGGTGCATCTTTCTTCTTTGGTCTGGCCAAGACGGTGGCCGAAATGTCCAAGCTGTTCGCGGGCTTAAAATCCATGCCTAATATTTTCTTTAATACCTTCCCCTATGTGGCCACCATCGTCGCCCTGGTCCTCTTCTCCCGCAATGCCGCCGGGCCCCGGGCTGCGGGTGAACCGTATGATGTCGGGAAACGATAGGCACCTAATCGCGAAAAAGCACCCGCTTTCGGACGAAAGCGGGTGCTTTTGACGTCACCGGCGTACCCCCGCGCGGCCAGAAGTCGGGGCGGGGTCAGTTTGCGGCCTCCACCCTTTCCCTGGTTCGGTAGTCCTAAGCAGGCTGCCTGGTCGTATCCTTCGCCGGACGCCGGAAGCGACTATTTGACCAGCCTCACCCTGCCGGCGATTTCCTCCGGACTCAGGCTTAACGCACCATCTTCCAGCCTCAGTTCATAGACGTGGGCATCCCGCTCGAAATGCGTCCCGATTGACCGGAAAGCGACCCCGTTTGACCGGTAAAGGCTGATTACCTCGACGAGCAGCCCCGCTATCTGCCGATCATCAGCCAAAGCCTCACTCTGGAAAACGAGGTTAATCGCCTCCACCATCTGCCGGCAATCAGCTATTGCTTCCTTTTCCCAAACTTCTGATTTGATCGAGTAACCGGATACGGATCGAACCGCCCTGGAGAGATACGCATTCGTGTTTAAAATATCCTGCAACAGTTGCTGCATGGAATTATTGTTTTTGGTCGAATAGTAGTATTCCACAACCTCCCCGTCACCGCCAGAGCTGATGGAAAACACCGTCCGATCATCCAGGCAGACTGCTCTAGCCCCATATCGGCCGTAAAGGAAGTCATAGTTGGGCCAATACACCCGGAAGCTCTTTTCGGGGTAACTGGTTTTCAGATAACGATCAAACCGCCGGTATGCCGGCAGCATCCATAATCCGTAGCCGGCCAGGACAATGACCAGCACAATCACGGCGTGATATTTAGTCTTCTTCACTGTCCTGCCGCCACCCACTGAAAGCTCATGCCGTTCAGGTACCGGCTAGTCTGCCCGCTCACTAAATCAAGGACGTAGACCTGGCCCAGGGTATAGTTCCCGGCCCACTGCCGCACCATCCCTTCGACGATGGTGCCAAGCCCGGTCAGGTGACCGCTATACCAAAACAGAAGATACCTGCCATTGGGCGAAAAGCCGATGGGCTGATAACCGGAGGAAAACTTGGCATCGTACAGGCCGACGAACCGCTTCAGCAAGGTTGTGTGTTCGCCGTCTATCAAAAACATAGAACCCTGCCGGTTGACCGCCTGCCGCCCGCCCTGCTCTGGCTGCAGGTAAACCCCCGTTCCAAGCAGGTCTTTTTCATCAACCGCCCCCAGGTATTCCGGTTCCCCGCCGGTGTCGGCGAGGGCAAACCGGCTCCAGTCCCCGTCCCGCATCGCCGTGAAATACAGCATCCCGGCGTCCGGGTCGTACCGGTAGCCGATTATATTGGCGTTGCTTTCGCCCTTACCTTCCCAGGTGACGAGCAAACGGGGATTTTGCCCGCTGGCGGCAGCGGTGTATAGGTTTAGTACCAGACCGTCCCGCTGCAGGTAATAAACCCGACCGGTCATCCCGCTGAGTACCGCCGGACGCTCACCGATAGCTCCAGTAGCGATAACCGACACGATGCCGTTTAGCGCGATCAGGGTCACCACAAGCAGTACAGCCCACCGCAGTTTACGCCAGGCATTCATGTTCGCTATCCTCGTTTCTCCGGAGCCGGCACCGGCCGTAAGCCCCGCCCGACTGGCGGCGCCGGGTGCGGTCTGGCGCTCCGGAAGATCCTAATCCTTGGCTCCATCATCCGCCCGCTGCCGGTAAGCTGCGGCTGCGTCCAGCAGTTCCGGGTGTTCGGCCAGGAAGGTGGTGCTGGTATTCCCATTGGCAAAGTCCTCCGAGCCCATGATCGCCCACAACAGCGGCAGGGTCGTCTGCGGTCCCGCAATCTCGTACTCCCGCAGCGCCCGGCGCATCCGGGCCACGGCCTCGGGGCGGGTCCGGCCCCAGGTAATCAGTTTAGCCAGCATGGAATCGTAGTAGCTGCTGACAGAATATCCCGCCATTACCCCCGAATCAACCCTGACCCCGTACCCGCCGGGGGCCAGATAGTCAGTGATCAGCCCAGGCGAGGGATGGAAGGAATTGAGCGGGTCTTCCGCGCACACCCGGCATTCGATCGCGTGCCCTGTAAACCGGATATCGCTTTGCCCGAAGGGCAGAGGGCTGCCGGCTGCGATCTCGATCTGGGTTTTCACGATGTCGATCCCGGTGACCATCTCCGTCACCGTATGCTCCACCTGCACCCGGGTATTCATCTCCAGGAAATAGAACCGGCCCCGGTCGTAGATGAACTCCACCGTACCCACCGAGTTATAGTCGACAAAGCGGGCGATAGAGACCGCCGCCTGGCCCATCTGCTCCCGGAGCTGCGGGGTCAGGATCGACGAGGGCGTTTCTTCCACTACTTTTTGATGCCGGCGCTGGATGGAGCATTCCCGCTCGCCCAGATGCACGCAGTTCCCGTAGTTGTCCCCGATCACCTGCACCTCGATATGCCGCGGCCGCTCCAGGTATTTCTCCACGTAGACGGCGCCATCGGCAAAATGTTCCTGTGCGTACGCCTGGACCTGCCGCAATCCGGCCTGCAATTCCTTCCGGTTGTAAGCCACCCGCATCCCGCTGCCACCCCCGCCGGCGGCAGGCTTGATCAGGACGGGGTAGCCGATCCCGAGAGCGACGGCCTCCACCTCCTCGGCGCTCTCCACCGCCTGGGTACTGCCCCACACAATGGGCAGGCCCCGCGCCTGCACCAGACGCCGGGCTTCGATTTTATTGCCCATCAGGCTGATAATATCGCTGCGGGGGCCGATAAACCCGAGGCCGGCCGCTTCGACGGCGGCGGCAAACTTGGGCCGCTCGGACAAAAACCCATAGCCGGGGTGGATCGCATCGACGCCCGCCCGCTGCGCCACCCGGATG
>CAZHIT010000178.1:0-5609 GCA_964533125.1 uncultured Candidatus Sumerlaeota bacterium | reverse complement strand
TTTTGCACGGCAGAACCCGGAATCAGGAATCAGAAGCGGGTGTGCCTTAATAATATTAATCTCTCGCTTAATATTTTTAATAAGGATATTGACAACACCAAGGGAGAGTGGTAGATTAAAGGTGAAAGAAATGCCAGGTTTTGCCGGGCGAAAAGGAGAGGGACACCATGGACTACCAGGCGCCGGGCCGCTGTCCGGTTTGCGGGCACGAACTGCGGGTCACCCGCCTAAGCTGCCGCCACTGCCAGACGAAGCTGGAGGGGGAGTTCACCACCTGCAAATTCTGTCAACTGCCCCCCGAACAGATGGAGTTCATCAAGGTCTTCATCAAATGCCGGGGCAACATCAAGGATGTGGAAAAGGAGCTGGGTATCTCCTACCCCACCGTCCGGAGCCGTCTCGATGGAGCCATCCAGGCCCTGGGGTACAAGGTCGAACCGGCGGCAGCGCCGGCGGAGGACAAAGAACGCCGGCAAGATATTCTGGGCGCGCTGGAGCGGGGCGAACTGACCGCCCCCGAGGCCGCGAAGCTGCTGCGCCGGGCGGGCAAGTAAGCCAACGCAAGGGGATATAAGGAAGGGAGACGGAGCAATGAGCGATGACAAACTGCGGATTCTGGAACTGATTCAGTCCGGCAAACTCACGGCGAGCGAGGGCTTGGATTTGCTGAGCGCCGTGGAGGACAGCGGGGAAAAAAGCGCCAAAGCGCCGGCCGCAACGGAGGGCCGTTATCTGCGGGTGCGGGTGAGCGGCGAAAAAGGGATGAAGGCCAATGTGAATATTCCCCTGCCGCTGCTGAAGGCCGCCGCTAAATTGGCCGGGGTGGGCGTCAACCTGATCCCCAAGGAAGCCCGGACCGAGATGGAGAACAAGGGGATTGACCTGACGCGGCTCGATATCGACGAGCTGGTTCGCTTAATTGACACGGGCCTGTCGGAAAACAAACTGGTGGACGTGGATGTGGAAGACCCCAAAGAAGGCAAGATTAAGGTGGATGTTTATGTCGACTAAGGCGCGGCCCAGTTGGTTTATCCTGGTGCGGGTGCGCAAGGCCGGCGGGATGGGGTTTACCCTCCCCATCCCCCTGGCCCTGTTCGGAGAGGTGCTGGAGGCCCTCTCGGACCTGGCCCGCCTGGCGGAGGCGGTTTCCCTCGGCTGCAGCCGCCGGTCCGCCGGGGTATCCGCGTCCGGGGCACTCGATTTCTGCCGCTCGGTGGTCAGCGCGGTGCGCCGGTACGGGCAGTGGCGGATGGTTGAAGTGGATACCGACGGGTACTCCGTCGCCGTGGACTTCTTTTAGGGAGGAAAAGTCATGCGCAAGCTCCTGGTTCGCTGTGTAATCAACGCTCTGGTGTTCTATCTGGCGGCGGCCATCTTCCCGGCCATTTGGCTTAGGTCGCCAACGGCCGCGCTGTTGGCAGGGGTTGTCCTGGGCCTCATCAACGCCCTGCTGCGGCCGTTGCTGCTTATCCTGACCCTGCCGGTGAACTTACTCTCTCTGGGGATATTTACTCTGGTACTCAACACCTGGATGGTGATGCTGGCGGACCGGTTCAGCGCCGGACTCCGCATCCCCGGGTTCGGTTTGGCCTTTGTGACCGCGCTGTTGATTTCGTTTTTCAACCTCGCCTTCCATTCGGCCGCCAGCCGGCCCCCGGAATAACCTGGCCGGTGGTCCCGGTCTTGTCCCGGCCAGCGTTCTGTGCTACAATGGGGCCAGGCAGTATCGTGAGAACTGCACTGGGCGCCCAAAAGACCGTTAACCGGATTTCGCCGTGACCCCCCAGGGCACGGACGGAAGCGCGGTTAGGGTGAGTTTCTTGCGCCTGCGGGCGCTATTTTTATTGGCCAAAGGGGGATTTGGGATGCAAACGATTCAGACGGTGGAAGACCTGCGCGCCTGGGTGAGAGAACAAAAAGCCGCCGGGCGGACAATTGGGCTGGTGCCAACCATGGGCGCGCTCCACGCCGGGCATTTATCGCTGGTGCGCCGGGCGAAGGCCGAGAACGACCGGGTGGTGGTCAGCATCTTCGTCAATCCGCTGCAGTTTGGTCCGGGGGAGGATTATACCGTCTATCCCCGCGATTTGGCCCGGGATAGTGAGCTTGCCGCCGGGGCCGGAGCGGATCTCATCTTTGCCCCGTCCGTGGACACGATGTACCCGGCGGGGTTTTGCTCCGCGGTGACGGTGGAGGGCCTGACGGCGCCGCTCTGCGGCCGGTCGCGGCCAACCCATTTTCGCGGGGTGACCACGGTCGTCGCCCGGCTGTTTAACCTGGTTCAGCCCGCCCGGGCCTATTTCGGCCAAAAGGACGCTCAGCAGGCCATCGTTATCCGGCGGATGGTGCGGGACCTGGCCTTTGACCTGGCGGTGGTGGTCTGCCCCATCGTCCGGGAACCGGATGGGCTGGCGATGAGTTCCCGCAACGCCTTCCTCAGTCCGGCCGAACGGCGCTCCGCCCTGGTCCTGTCCCGTTCTCTGTTCCGGGCGCAGGCCCTTATCGCCGGCGGGGAAAGGAGTCCGGACCAGGTGCTTGGTCTGCTGCGCCGGGAGATAGGGGCTGAGCCGCTGGTGCAAGTGGACTACATTGAGATATTGGACGGGGATAGTCTGACGCCGGTGGAGAAACTGAGGGGGAAGGTCCTCATTGCGGTCGCGGCCTGGGTGGGCAGAACCCGGCTTATCGATAATGTTATGCTGGAGTTGGACGGTGACCGGCCGGGGGTGTAGACGGTCATAAACCAAGCCGCGGTTATGTGCGTACATTTTCATACTGGGAAGTACCATCGGGATCTCCTGTACCTGCAAGGGTTTCAGGGGATCTTTTCTCTGTGCATCTGTTAAACCCCATCGCCGGAGCCGCGGTTATGTGCGTACATTATCATACTCGGTCATACCATCAGATCCTCCTGTGACCGCAAGGGTTTCAGGCGATTGTCGCATCTGCTCATCTGATAAACTGATAGAGCGGACAGCGGACAGCCTGTGGTATAATGGGGGTGGCAGATCTATACCGAAAACGCTGCCGCCTGAGGAGGTATGGGCTTGGACTACCGGCAGCTCCGGCAGTTTGACACCGATATTCGCAAGTATTACCTGCGCATAAAAGAAGTCTGGCAGATGGAAAAACTCGGCCGCAGCCAAATCATGGGCAAGGACCCGGCGGCGCGGCAGGAGGCTTACGGAAAAATGGCCGGCTGGGCGGGCGAACTGGTTGAGGGACTGGATAGCTTGGATGTGCCGGCGGTGGATTTTAACCTTTGCCGGGACAGTTTTCTTGCCGCCGGGAAGGCATTGCAGCAGGCTTGCCTGTTTTTTCCCAACGACGAGGCGCAGGCGCTGCTCGCTTTACGCGAGTACGCCTATCATTTGGATTCGGCGCTGGATGAGCTGAAGCAGCTTTGGGCGCAGTATTACGCGGAATAGGGATAACGTCAAACGGAGGGCAAAAACCAGCCCTCCGTCTGCTTATAACGGGAATGTATATATCCGCTTTGCCGTAACCTATCCCTGCCGCTTCTTTTTCGCCTTACCCTTCCCTGCCGCTTTGGCTGCCTGGCACACCAGGTTATACAGCTCCAGCCGGGTCCGCATCTCCTGCGTGGTCATCCCGTCCACCTCCCTGTCCATCTGGTATTATTCCCATAAATAACCAATTTATACCCGGTCGGGCCCGGGCGCTTTTTTCTGCCCGAAAGGGCTCCCGATAGGAACTCGCCCGGCGGGCCGCGAACTATCTCTGATAATTGGAAGGCAAGAGGGAGGAGATACTGGATGCAGGAGAGGATAACCGGGTTTATCGACCGGCAGGAACCGGCGATGCTGGGGCTGCTCGAAGAATTGGTGAACATCGACAGCGGCAGTTACTCTAAGGCTGGGGTCGACCGGGTCGGGGAGTTAATGGCCGGCAAGCTCCGGGAGCTGGGTTTTACCACCCAGGTGCACTACGGCGAAAACCTGGGCTGCAACGTCCTCGCCCGGCGGCCGGGACCGGGGCAGGGCAAGCTGCTGCTGGTGGGGCATATGGATACCGTTTTTGACGATGGGACGGCGGCAGCCCGTCCGTTTACCATCCGGGATGGCCGGGCGTACGGGCCGGGAGTGGAGGACATGAAGGGCGGCCTGGTCTCGCTCCTGACGGCGGTTGCCGCCCTGCTGCAGGCCGGGTGGACGGACTTTGCCGAGATCGTGATTGTCTGCAACGGGGATGAGGAGATCGGCTCCCCCTCCTCCAAAGCCATGATCGCCCGGGAAGCGGAGGGGGCGGCCGCGGCCTTTGTGCTGGAGCCGGGGCGGGAGGACGGTTCCATCGTTTCGGCCCGGAAGGGCGGCGGCACCTACGAGTTGTTTATCACCGGGGCGGCCGCGCACGCCGGGGTGGAGCCGGAAAAGGGACGCAGCGCCATCGAGGAACTGGCCCACAAGATCCTGGAACTGCACCGGGTTACCGATTTTGGGCGCGGGACGACCGTTAATGTAGGCGTCGTCAAGGGCGGGACCCGGAGCAATGTGGTGGCGGAGCACGCCTACGCCCAGATCGATGTGCGGGTGAAGACCACGGAAGAAGCCCGCCGGGTGGAGGCGGTAATGGCCCAAATCGGCCGCGAACCGGTCCGCGCCGAAAACCAGCTGCGGATGCTGGGCGCGGTGTCGCGCCCGCCCATGGTCAAGACCGCCGGGGTGGCGGACCTCTGCTCATTGGTCCAGGCCGCCGGCCGGCTCCTGGGTCTGGAGATCCGCGATACCCTCACCGGCGGCGGTTCGGACGGCAACTATATCGCCGCCGCCGGCACCCCGGTGATCGACGCCATGGGGCCGGTAGGCGGCCTGGGGCACAGCGACCGGGAGTACCTGGTCGTCAGTACTCTGACCGAGCGGTGTAAACTGCTCGCTTTGACGCTCTTGCTCATGTCCCGCCGCCTGAGCGGGCGCGACTGAACTTAAGACAGGGAGGTGTAAACATGGAGAGGATTAACCAATACATCGAAGCCAACCGGGAAAGGTATATCAAGGAATTGCTGCCCTTCCTGCAGCAGCCCAGTATCAGCACCCAGGGTGTCGGTATCGGGGAGTGCACTTCCTTGCTCCAGGGGATGATGGAGACGCTGGGGATTAAGGTTACGATCTACCCGACGGCCGGCCACCCAATCGTCTACGGCGAACTGGGCGGAAAGGCGGCGCCGACCCTGCTGGTTTACGGCCACTACGATGTCCAGCCGGTGGAACCCCTGGACCAGTGGCAATCCGATCCGTTCCGGCCGGAAATCCGCGACGGCCGCATCTACGCCCGCGGCAGCGCCGATAACAAAGGGCAGCTGTTCGCCCACCTCGCCGCCATCCAGGCAATCCAGGCGGTGACCGGGGAGGTACCGGTCAACCTCAAGTTCCTCTTTGAAGGGGAGGAGGAGATGGCCAGTCCGAACCTGGCCCCCTTCATCGAGGGGCACAAAGAACTCCTCCGGGCGGACGCCCAGTACACGGCCGACGCCAGCGTCCACGATTCCGGGGCGCCGATGATTATCGTCGGGATGAAGGGTATGGTCTACCTGGAACTGGTGGCGCAGGGTCCCAAAAGCGACCGGCACTCCGCCGAAGCCGACTACGTCC
>CAZHIT010000177.1:0-5649 GCA_964533125.1 uncultured Candidatus Sumerlaeota bacterium | reverse complement strand
GGCGCCCCAGTTCTCCAAGCGTTAATCGGGGTTTGAACCGCGCAAGTTTCGCTTTTTTGTCGGCAAGACTGCAAACCGCCAGGAACCCCCTGGCGGTTTTTTGCGTCCCGCCGGTTCCGCACTCCCTCCGGCGGGCGGCCGGGCTTGCGTCGCGGGCCGTATTGCCCAAGACCCCTCTCTGGCCGCAGGGGAAACAGATAGACTATTTTCCTCCGGTACGGACGCTCGCGGAAGGATGCTTCTTCTTGCGCGGACACCGGAAGGGGATAACTCAACCTCCGAAAAGAATATCCAGGAGTAAGCGATGGTTGCCGACAAAGTACAGCCTGAGCTAAGGAGGGGAAACCTTCCTATTTTTTTGGCTTGCCCGCCACCCCCCTCCCTCCGCAGCTCTGTCATAGATACCTCCCGCCGGGAATACCCTTTAGAGAGCGGGTTACCGCCGGACCCTAAGCACAGGCAGGAGGAAGCGAAGATGCTGTTTATCGCGCGCCGGCGCCTCATCCGGTGGCTTGGCCTGCTGGTGCTGGCTGCAATCGTGGCCGGCCAGACTTTCTTCGGTCAGGCACAGCCGGTTTTCGATTCCCAGGTCATCTCCCGGGCGCTGCTCGATAAGGTGGTCATCATCGACCCGGGCCACGGCGGCATCGACCCAGGCGCTGTCTGCCGGAGCTGCCAGCCGATGATTATGGAGAAGGATGTCGTCCTGCAAATCAGTTTTGCTCTCACACAACTCCTGGAGCAGTCCGGGGCGAGCGTGGTTATGACCCGCCGCTCCGACCGCAGCCTTTCGGACCTGCCGCCGGAAGCGCGGGTGCGCGACCATAAGCGCGAAGACTTAAGCCGCCGCCTGGAGATCGCCCAGGACCATACCGCCGATTTGTTCATCAGCATCCACGGCAACGGCAGCCCCTCCTCGCGCTGGTCCGGGGCCCAGACCTTCTATTACCCGGGCAACTCACCCCTCAACCGCCCCCTGGCCCAGTACATCCAACGGGAAATCATCAGCCTGGTTGGCCGGACGCGCCGCACGGTGGACGAGATCGAACGCCAATATATCCTGCGGGAGCTGCAGATCCCGGCGGTCAATGTGGAGGTCGGCTTTCTGACCAATCCGGAGGAAGCCCGCCTGCTGGCCCAGCCCGATTACCAGCGGCAGATGGCCTGGGCGATTTTTTCCGGGATCGTTAAGTTCCTGGCGGCGGAAGAAAGCGGTCAGTTGGAATGATCTGGGGCTGAGGGCTGGTTCCGGCAGGGTTTGGCGTGGTCGTAAGCGAATAGAAGGGAGGAAGCAGAGAACAAGGAGGCTTTTTGGCATGGATTTGGTTATCCGTAATGGACAGGTGATAGACCCGGCGACCGGGTTTACCGGCAGGCTCAATATCGGGGTGAAAGACGGCCGGATTGCGGCGCTCACCCCGGAGACGATTGAAGGCAAGGTGAGTATCGACGCCGCCGGGTTGGCCGTGGCCCCGGGCTTTATCGACATCCATATGCACGAGGACTGGGCCGCCGGGCCGGGAGCGATGAATACGGAAATCCTGGAGACCCTGGTCCGCATGGGCGTCACCACGGCGTTCGGGGGCAACTGCGGCTACAGCGCCTACCCCCTGGGCGCGTTTTTTGCCGCCCTGGAGCAGCATGGCATTCCACTTAACTACCTAGGGCAGGTCGGGTACATCACCCTGCGGGAAGCCATCGGGCTGACGGACCGGTACCGTGCGGCCACCACCGAGGAGCAGCAACAGATCCGACCGCTGTTGGAACAGGCGCTGGCCGAGGGTGCGGCCGGGCTCTCCTTTGGCTTTGAGTACGCGCCGGGAGTGACCACCGCCGAGGCCCTGGCGGCAGCCCAAGTCGTGGCTTGCTATCCGGGCCGGCTGCTCAGCGCACATTTTCGTCTGGACACCGACGGGGCGGTCGAATCGGTGCAGGAAATGGCCTACATCTCCCAAGCGTCCGGCGTCCCCATGCAGGTATCCCATATCGGCAGCTGTGCCGGTTTCCCTCGGACGATGGAGGCGGCCCTGGATGAGCTAACCCGGGCCCGGGCGGCCGGGATCGACATTATGGCCGACTGCTACCCCTACGAGGCCTTCAGCACCGCCATCGGTTCGGCGGTGTTTGACCCGGGCTGCTTTGCCAAATGGGACAAGCCCTGCAGCTGCATCCTGGTGGCAGAAGGGGAGTATGTCGGTCAGTACTGCGACGAGGCGCTGTTTGCCCGGCTTCGGGAACAGGCGCCGGAGACCAGGGTAATCGGTTTTGTCATGCACGAATCGGAAGTGGTGCGGGCCCTGCAGCATCCTTTGGTGATGGTCGGCAGCGACGGAGCCTTCCACCGGAGCCAGGGGCATCCCCGCGGGGCCGGCACCTTCCCCCGGGTGCTGGGCCGTCTGGTGCGCGAACAGCAGGCTCTGCCCTTGATGGACGCCCTGGCCAAAATGACCTGCCAGCCGGCCGCCCGGTTGGGACTTGCCGGCAAAGGGCGGATTGCAGTGGGGGCGGACGCGGATTTGGTGGTCTTTGATCCGGCCACGATCCTCGACCGGGCGGAGTTTACGGCGCCGGTGCTTTCGCCGGCCGGCATTGCCCGGGTGATTGTGGGTGGCCGGGTGGCGGTGCAGGACGGTGAGATAGTGGACGCTAAAGCCGGGAAGGTGCTGCGCAAGTAAGACGCGCAACTGGAGCGGCAGCGGGCGGGTGAGGATTATCGAAAATAGAAAACTAACGGTTAACAAGGACTGAGTTTGGAATACGTCATTGCGAGGAGCGAAACGACGCGGCAAAGACGTCCTGGTCGCTTAGTCCTCTTCGCGAATAATTCTTCCTCCCGGGCGGCAAGCGGCGCCGGCCCTTGCAGTCACCCGGTGTCGGACCGAAAGCCTTGCCTCACTGCCTATTTAGACAGGTGCCAGTCTAATGAACGATTGTTTCGGGCAGGCTAAGAACATCCCAACTGGCGAGCCGAAAGGAGTGGTTGGAGGCATGAGTGGAGTCATTTGGGGCGGCATCGCTCCCCACCCGCCGATTATTGTCCCGGCCATCGGCCGCGGCGACCTGGCCCAGGCCGAATCCACCCGGGCGGCACTCACGGCCCTCTCGGAGGACGTGCAGGCCGCGAACCCGGACGCCATCATCATCATTTCCCCCCACAGCCCGTTGTTCCAGGACGCCGTCGCCATCTGGAACCTGCCGGAAATGACGGGCAGCTTCGCCGACTTTGGCGCCGGCGACCTCGCCTATAGTATCCGCAACGACCTGAGGCTGGTGGAAGCCATTGCGAGCGAGGCGGAGCGGCTCGGGGTCAGCGTCCTGCGCTTAGACGAGCGGCTGGCCCGGCGCTACCACCTGCAGCCGAGGCTGGATCACGGCCTGCTGGTGCCCCTGTCCTACCTGCGGGCGGCGGGGGTAACGGCGAGCGTAGTCCCGGTGGCGATGGGCTTTATGTCGCTGCCAGAACTGTACCGGTTTGGCAAGGCGGTCCAGCGGGCGGCGGGCCTCCTTGAGAAGAAAGTGGCGGTGCTCGCCAGCAGCGATCTGTCCCATCGCCTAACCTCCGACGCCCCAGCGGGTTACAGCCCGGCCGGCCCAGTCTTCGATGCCACCCTGGCGGATCATTTGGCCCGGGCGGACGTCCCGGCCATTTTGGCGATGGACCCGGCGCTGCGCGAGGAGGCCGGGGAATGTGGCTACCGGCCGATCGTGATGCTCCTGGGCGCTCTGGATGGCCGGGAGGTGGCGGCCGAGGTCCTCTCCTACGAGGGGCCCTTCGGGGTCGGCTACCTGGTGGGGAGGCTCATACCCGGAGCGATCAATCACGGGCGGGAGTACCTTGCCCGCTTGGATGAAAGTAAAGCCGGTGCTGCCCGCCCGAACCGCGAAGACGAGTCCGCCCCGGTGCGCCTGGCCCGCCGGAGCCTCGAATCCTATATTCTGGACCGCCTGACCATCGAGCCGCCGGCGTCCCTCCCACCGGAGTTATCCAGTCGGGCCGGCGTCTTCGTCTCCCTCAAAAAAGACGGCCAGCTCCGGGGGTGCATCGGGACCTTCCTCCCCACCCAAGCGAGCATCGCGGCCGAGATTATCCATAACGCTATCAGCGCCGGCACCGAGGACCCGCGCTTTTACCCGGTCCACGCCAGTGAACTGGACGAGCTGGTCTACTCTGTGGACGTGCTCTCCGAACCCGAGCCGGTGAGTGACTTGGCCTCCCTCGACCCACTCCGCTACGGCGTGATTGTGCGCTGCGGGCGTCGGACCGGTCTGCTCCTCCCGAACCTTGACGGGGTAGGCACAGTGGAAGAACAATTGGCTATCGCCCGCCAGAAAGCCGGGATCAAGCCGGGCGAGACCGCCTCCATCCAGCGGTTTGGGGTGGTGCGCTACCAATGAGCGCAGTAATAACGGAGCATGAAGCCCGGTACTATACGGTCGAGGCCCCCGAGGTCATCCACTGCCGCCTCTGCCCGCAAAACTGCCATATCAGCGACGGCGCCGCCGGTCTCTGCCGGGTCCGCCGACACCGGGCGGGCAAGCTGTATGCCACCAACTACGGGCGCTGCTCGGCGGTGGCGCTGGATCCGGTCGAGAAGAAGCCCCTGTATCATTTCTACCCTGGATCGCCCATTCTCTCCCTGGGGACGGTCGGGTGCAACCTTGCCTGTCAGTTTTGTCAGAACTGGCAGATTTCCCAGGCCGATGGGGCGACCGATTACCTTTCGCCGGAGCAGGCGGCGGCTGCCGCCCGTTACCTGGGTATTAAGTCCGGCTGTATCGGTCTGGCCTTCACTTACTCCGAGCCGTTTATCTGGTACGAGTATGTCCGCAACACTGCGGCTATCACCCGGCAAGCGGGCCTGAAAAACGTGTTGGTGACCAACGGCTATGTGCAGGCGGAGCCATTGCAGGACCTCCTGCCTTATATCGACGCGATGAACATCGACCTCAAGGCCTTCACTACCGAGTTTTACCGGCGCATCTGCTCCGGCCGCCTGGAGCCGGTTCTGGAGACGATCAAGGCGGTCTATGGGCGTTGCCATCTGGAGCTGACCACTCTCGTCATCCCGACGCTGAATGATTCGCCGGAGGAGATTGAGCGCCTGACTGACTGGGTGGCGTCAGTTGGGACCAATATCCCCCTGCACTTTTCGCGCTACTTCCCCAACTACCGGCTGCAGTTGGAGCCAACCCCGCTGGATACGCTGGAGCGGGCGCGGGAGATCGCCAAGAAAAAGCTCAAATACGTTTACATCGGCAATGCCGCCGGGACGGACGCGAGCCACACTTACTGCCCGGATTGCGGTCAAATACTCGTCAGCCGGGACGGTTCTGGAGTTACCCTTTCCGGGGTGAAGGGTGGACGTTGCCGCTCCTGCGGGGCAGAGGCGGCGATCCGGCTTTAGCTCTTACCCACCGCTGACTGGACTCACTGGCGCTCCGGATCAGCCTATACACCTCGCCATGATCTGCCACAGGCGGCCACCGACCGCCTGTTTCCTGTCTCCCGGAGACATGAAGCGGCAAACGGCCGGCATACAATCTATCAGGGCCGGCTGTCGGTCAGGCTAACGGTTTACCAGGACAGTGTTTGGATTACGTCATTGCGGGGAGCGAAGCGACGCGGCAAAGACGCTCCCAGCCGCTTGG
>CAZHIT010000176.1:0-5651 GCA_964533125.1 uncultured Candidatus Sumerlaeota bacterium | reverse complement strand
CCGTGTCGGCGCGCTTTTGACGTGATGCGACGGTCCGGGCTTAGTCGAGACCCTCGGGATGGTGCAGATGCAGGCCACTGCGACCGAAAGAACGGGGGTCGGCCGGGGCCCGACGTGTCCGGCTTTACTCGCCGGCGTACAGCTTCTTCACGACCTCATTGAGGAGGAAGTCGCGGTCGGTAACCGCGGTGAGGGGATAGCCGATGACCCGGCCGGTCCAAATACTCTGCTTCCCTTTCTTTAACTCGGATTCCCAATTGTAGTTGATGACTTCTCCACCAACGGATAATTTCCTCTGGTAATGCTCCCGGTTCTCCTGACTAAAGAGGCGGAATAAGTGAAAAGGCTTGATTAATTGGGTTTCGTTGGCAATATTAAGCTTGCCGAACCAGATCTCCGGTTGGTCCCGCAGGCTCGCTCTGGTAATATCGCCAGCCTCATCGAAGATAATCACCATTCCAAAGACGGTATCTTCGGTTGGGAGCTTCGCCTTTGCCTTCTCCATTTCGCGTCGGTACAAATACGCGTGGATCACCTTCAGGTACAAAAACTTGGGGCCGTAGGAGTACTCCTCAGCGAATTCCATCCCCGGGTCGTACTCACCGAGGATCTCGGTTAGGTCGTCATTCATGGAATCAATCTGGGCGTAAGTCTTCTCGATGATAGCGTAGGCTTGGCTGATAATTTGTCCGTAATTGTTTTCCATTTTTCTCACCCTTCCCGATAAAATGCTGGCTCCACCTCAAATGCCGGGTTGAAAGCAGAGAACCTTCCCCAATAAGACGAGCGGGTAGCGCTGTAGAACAGGGGGAGTTGGCTTGCCGACAGGGTAAGAGCTTCAGGGCGGAGCCACTCCCAACCAGATGGACGGGGCTGGCGGCTGTAAAACACAGGCGCGGCGTCTTCGACAGCGGGCAAGCTTACCCGTTGAGAGGACAGCCACCGGAAGCCGGTGAAGAGGCGCAGATCGCGTCGCTCCAGGAAGGCAGCGAGGTCACTCGCGATCTGGCAGGGGAAGGAGTCGGGTGGGTGGGCGGCCATGATTGCATCCAGGATGGGCCGGACCTTCTGCCAGTTCAGCCAATACAGGCGGCTTTTCGACTCTTGCTCGCTGGCGGGGTCGATCTGGCTGATCGCAGCCCAGGTATCGCGGATCATCTGATCCGGGTAAGCGGGGTGGCGGGTGAGGAAGATGAGGCAAAACTGTTCGATCCGTTGCTCGCCGGCTGGGGTGGAATAGGTTAAGCCGAGGAGGCGGTGGACCCCGGCGAAGTATTCGCGCCCGAGCTGATCGGCGATATGCAGTTCGGATTCGCCCGCGTTGTCTTCGCTTTGGTCTTGGTCTTCGTCGGGTGCACCGGTGACGCCCTCGCCGCTCTTGCCGGCGTAGTTCTTGGCCTCGATGATGACCGCAGTATTACCGGTGAGGATGACGACGTCGGGCTCGGCGCCATAACCATACTTGGGCGCAGTGGTGTACCAGGGCCAGAACAGGTAGACGGGGTCGCGGACGGTGAGGTCGAGGGGTTCCAGGCAGCCGGTGTCGGTTGGACGGAGGGCGAGGCGCAGGTACTGCTCCAGCCAGTCGCCGCCCAAGTATTTGAAGGTAGAAAAAACGGAGGAAGTGAGGAAGTCTTCCCCGGTGAAGTGGGAGAAGCTTAGTTTGCCTTTGATATCGGCGATGAGCATATGGACCTCCCTTCCGGCTATAACGCAGCCATACTTTAGGTGGGGGTTAGAGGACGGAACCGATCGCCTGGGTCGGACAGGCGCCGTAGACATAGCCGTTGCCGGTATGGGTTAGTTCGAAGGCGATATTTCTGCGGTGAACCTTGGAAGCCGGACGGAAAAAGTTGTGTTTGTCGTGGCTGATGCCTTTACCGGTGAGTTCGTAAAATGGGAGAATAATTACCATCTATCACCAAAGTATAGTTACATAGTTATCCACCCCTTCTGATTCAATTCCTTGGGATAGCGTTCGATGTGTTGGGAGAGTTTACCTGCTGACGGTGTAAGAAAGGGAGTGTAAGCGACGGTGGCGGAGTGACGACAGGCGGGACGGCATACGGTACGAGAGAGCGGGCGGGCGACGGGGTGGGGAGATGACGGGCGGGATTGGTTTTGTGGGAGTTGATTGGTTCGGGGTGGGCGGGGCGTCGCGGGGGGAGGACGGAGGGACGAGAAACCCTCACCCTTTATCCCTCTCCCACATCGGGAGAGGGAAATTATGGCAACAACGGAAGGAGTGCTGTTTTGAGGCAGGGCGGCTGATAGGGCGCGGGGTAGCCTGGATGAGCGAGACAGGTTGGTGACGGGGGCAGGTTGGTGCGGAGGGCGGTGGCGAGAACCTACAGCTTCACCCAGGATGACAACAATGCAGAAAAACACCACGGCCCCGGCAGCAGGGTTTGTCCACTATGCGGCGAATGCATTAGCCATAAGCGCGGGAGCCTCTTGGGCGGCCCGGGCCGAGGAGGGGGTTTGGGTGCATCCAGAGTACAAGGTTTGGCTGGAGGCTGGCGATTATATGTTTGGCGACGGGATTGCGGCGCTGCTGGAGCAGATTGACGCGAGCGGGTCGATTTACCGGGCCTCGCGGGAGCTGAAGATGTCGTACCGCTACGCCTGGGGGACGGTGCGCAAGGCGGAGCAGCGTTTGGGGTATGCGCTGCTGGTGAAGCGGGTGGGGGGCGGCGACGGGGGCGGAGCGGCCCTGACGCCGGCGGGCCGGTTGCTGCTCTCGCGGTACCAGGCGTTCCGGGCCGAGGTGGATGCGGCGATAAATTCAGCTTTTGGGCGCCATTTTGCAGGAGATCTGCTCCCATCGGAGAAATAGGGTAAGGTAAACATATATGTTTACTAAAACATATTGGTGGGAGGTTATCGATTTGCGGCGAACTCAGAAGACCATCCTTGTAACGGTTTTGCTCGGGCTGCTGGTTTTGGCGGCCGGGTGCAGCCAGGCACCGGCGCCGGCGCCCCGGACGGATTTGATTTTGGCGACGACCACCAGCACCCAGGACAGCGGGATTTTGGATGTCCTGATCCCGGCGTTTGAGGCGAAGAACAACTATCTGGTGAAGACCCTGTCGGTAGGAACCGGCGCAGCGTTGGAACTGGGGAACAAGGGGGAAGCGGATGTGCTGCTGACCCACGCGCCGGCGTCGGAGCAGGCTCTGGTGGACAGCGGCGCGGTTGTAAACCGGCAACTGGTGATGCACAATGACTTTATCCTGGTCGGCCCGGCGGCGGACCCGGCGCAGATTCGCGGCACGGGGAGCCCGAGCGAGGCCCTGGGGAAGATCGCGGCGAGCGCTGCGGTGTTTGTGTCGCGGGGGGATGACAGCGGGACGCACAAGATGGAAAAGAACCTGTGGAAGGCCGTGAATGTTACTCCGTCCGGCACCTGGTACCAGGAGAGCGGGTCGGGGATGGGTCAGACCTTGGCGATCGCTTCGGAGAAGGGTGGCTATACGCTGACCGACCGGGCGACCTATCTCGCGCAGAAGGCGAACCTGCAGCTGGAGATTTTGGTGGAAGGCGACAAGTCGCTGCTGAACATTTACCACGTGATGCAGGTGAACAAGGATAAGCACCCGAAGGAAGTGGCGGATAAGATCAATACGGCCGGGGCGGAGGCCTTTGTGGAGTTTATGGTGGGCGCCGAGGCGCAGGAGATCATCTCTGACTTTGGGGTGGATAAGTTTGGCCAGCCGCTGTTCTTCCCGGACGCGGGGAAGGATGTTAACCAGCTAGGGCAGTAGGGGGCACGGGGATAACCGAAGAGCGTCAGAAGAACGCGAAAAGCACCAAAAAAGACCGCGGGCGGATGTCCGCGGTCTTTGCTTTGGTTGGGCTCAGTTATTCGTCGCCCAGGAGCAACAGGATCAGGATGAGGAAAAGGACAAAGGCTAGCTGGTCGTTGCCGCATCCCTTGCCGCCGCCAAAACCGCCCATCGTTTAGCCCCCTCTCTGGTGTTTGTGTATCCTATGACGGCGGCCTTGGTTTTGGACTGGTACATCCGCCCCAAATGCTGAGGGTGGAGGGCGGGCGCGGAGGCCGGCCCCTACAACCGAAAAAGGAGCGGCGACGGGGGAAAAACGCCGGGGTGCGGGCAGCCGGGCGGTACGACGGAGCGGCGCGGCCCTTACCCGATCCCTTCGGCCCAGGCGGCAACTGCCTCCCAGTCGCGGTAATCGCCCCAGGGGGCTTTAACCCGGCCGATTATCCACCGTTCGAGGGGGTTCAGGCGCTGCGGATCTAGCTTCCCGCCGAAGGCGGTGATACCACGGGGCCGAATCTGCCCGATGAGGGGGCGCAGGGCAGCTGGGTAGAGCTGGCCCTCCAGACGGGCCAGCGGATCGCCGGCCCCGGTGGGGCCGCTGACGAACAGCCAGACCGGCAGTTCCGCCAGGCGGTGCGCGTGGCTTTGCACGAACCGGACCGCGTCTTGGGGCCAGCCGCCGAAATACAGGGCGCTCCCCAGAAGCACCGCGGCGTACGGGCTTAAGTCGTGCACCGTGCCGACCGGCCGGACCTCAGCCAGGCGGCCTTTTTCCCGGAGCACCGCCCCGATGCGGGCGGCGATTTCGGCGGTAGCGCCGTGCCGGGAGGAGCAGGCGACCAGGATTTTCTTTTCCATCAATGCAAACCTCCTTTTTCCCGGTCCCGGGCGATACCGGCGGCGAAAGCGAGGAGCATGGCGGCGTAACCCGCCCCCAGGACGGCCAGCATGACGCCGGTGACCTTATCCGGGTGATTCACGCCGGGTACCCAGCCGAAGACGGCGATCTCCAGAGCGAAGAGGATGAGCCCGGCGCTGAGCGTGAGCAGCGGCCGCCACCACCGGGCCAGCCGGCTCCGCCCGTTCCCGGGGAGCAGGGGCCGGCGAATGCGGGTGGCGAAGACCCAGCCGACGGGGAAGAAGAGAACCTGACCGATGCCGCCGCCCGTGAGGGTGGACAGAACGAAGAGCGCCAGCCAGACGGTGGGGCCTTCCGGGCGGTGCAGACCCCAAACCGACCAGCCGATGATGGCCAGGCCGGTGAGAATGGCGGCCAGCCCGGTGAGGAAGAAGTTGGGGATGAGGGTGAAGGCCGGTTCGCTCCCGCCAACCCAAAACCGGTGGGCCGGACCGATTGCCTCGATTAAGCAGCCGGGGGTAGGGGTGTACCCCTGCCAGACTTCAAAGCCGCCGTGGGCTAGGATGCTGATGGCGAAGACGACGCCGAGCGCGGCGACGCCGGTTCGGGTGGCGGGGTTGACGCTGGTATGGCGCGCAGGCGCAAACTTCATGGTTTTACCTCCCCGGTTATTCCCGCCAGCACGCAATCCAGCATCGCGTCGATTTTTTGACGCCGGGCGGCGGGGTCAAAGAAATCGGTCTCCAGGCGACGGTGGTAAAGTTGCGGCTCCAGGACGATGTGGTGGAAGGGCAGCAGGAGCTGCAGGGCGATTATCTGCAGTTCGGCTTCGCTGCGCTCCGGGGTGATTTCCCGCAGGAGGGGCAGGACCAGGGCGCAGGCGTTGGGGCAGCCCCGCTTCAGCTCCAGGGCGACGGCGATCCGGCACAGGTGGTAATGCCGGAAGGCGGTGTCCGCCGTGGACTGCAGGACGCGGCGCAGCCGTACGGCGGCGGGGGCCGGCGGGG
>CAZHIT010000175.1:0-5658 GCA_964533125.1 uncultured Candidatus Sumerlaeota bacterium | reverse complement strand
AACCGGGGGTGTCGTACCCGAGAGAAGCAAAGCCGGTGAGCATCGGGCCGTGCACCTGGGCCAACTGCTCGATGACCGCTTTGGAAGCGGCGGCGTCGACCTTGGTCAGCATCGGGACCGGATGGTATTTGATGCCGTGGACATCGTAGCGGGCGCCGACCAGGGGAGCAAAAACGGTGTCCAAGTTTTCCTGCCGTTTGCCGTAGAACCCGAGTTCACCGGCGGTGGAGCCCCGGTCCGCCAGGATGTCTTTGTAGCGCGCCGGGAAGGGCCGGCCGTAGCTGCCCTGGTGGTGCATATGCTTTTCGTAGGGGGCGATGTAGCGAGACCGGTAGTTGTCGCCGCGGCCCTGCATTGGCGGGGTGAACAGGGAATCGAAGGTCACCCACAGACCGGCTTCGCAGGTGCTGAGCGGGGCGGCATCGTACTCGTCGCCGTACACTTCTTTGACGATTTCCCGGATGTCGTCGACCATGTTCTTTAAGGGCACGACTTCCTTGGCCGATTTTTCGCCGGCTTCAATGATGTCGCGGCGCAAGGGCGCCGGGCAGCCGGAGATGGCGCCGGTGAGGCCAAAGCGGCCGCGCAGGGCCTTGGGAATGCCGATCTCGTCGGCGGCTTTCTTTAAGTCCGCGTAGATCGCCGGGGTGTTGTTCTGCAGGGCCTGGTACATTTGATACTTGAATTTGGGTTTAGCCATGGTCTCTGCCTCCTTTATTCTTTCGCTTGGTTTGATTCCAAGGGCTGTGGCATGTTAAAACTAATGGTGTCGCCTAAGTGCAGGCCGGCTTCCACACCGGTGCGCTTCTGGCCCAGGATGACGATGTTTTGGTGGTTGGGCATATGGGTCTCATCAAAACCGGCTATTTGGCCGATGGCCTCGCCGCCCAGGGTGACCGTGTCGCCCCGGAGCAAAATCCCGCCGGTCTCCATCTCCATAAACCCCAGGTAAGCGACGTCGTTTACCGTCTGGTCCGGTCCGGCCTTCGGCTCTTCGGTCAGGATTAACTCGTGGACCTCGCCCCGGCGCACCGCCCGGGATGGCTGGCTGATCAGACGGAGGCCGCGCTGGGCAGTGGCGAAATCCAGGATGGCCACGATCCGCCCCGTCACCTCGCATTTGGCGGCGTAAGGGCTTTTCGTCAGCATCCCCGCTTTATACGGGTCGACGCTCAAGCTGCTTCCCCTCCTTTCGCTCCTCATCAGTGATGAGCATGGGCCAACAAAAAAAACGTCCCGCTATAGTATTCTTCGGGACGACGCTTTATTTCCCTGCTGTCCAAAACATGTTTTTCCGTTTTATTTTCCGGCTTGGATTATCCGCCGCGCTCCGAAGATACCGGCGGCCAGGCTGGCCTGATACCCGGTGTCGCCCTGCTTTAAGCTGCCGGTGACGACCTTCCCGCTCCCGGCGCTGGCGTGGATAAACCGGTTTTGCCCGAGGTAAATGCCGACATGGGTGGGCCGCTCTGCCGGTACTGACGCGGCGAAAAAGATCAGGTCGCCCGGCGCCATTTGATCGATCGCCACCGGTTCCCCCACGGCGTACTGCTGGTCCGAATCCCGCGGCAGGATAATCCCGTTGAGGCGGTACACCAACTGGGTCAGCCCGGAGCAGTCCAGGCCCAGGGAGGAGGTACCGCCCCAGTAATACGATACCCCTAGCCAGCGGTTCGCGGTCCGCACAATCGCCGGGGCATTACCCGGCAGCGTCGCACCGGCTGCGGCGACGGCCAGAGGCCAGGTGCGGGCCTGCACCATCGCCGAGCGGATCCACCCCGTGCGGCCGTCCGGCAGCACCAACTTCACCCAGGCGCCGCTGGTTTCGGCCGCGGCCAGGGGGCTCCCGGCGGTGGCATTGACCAGAATCGGGGCGGCCGGGTCCGGGGACTGGTGGATGGGGACCAGGGCGGCGGTTACCTGGGTATTTACCTGCTCCGCATAGAGGCGGGCGGCCTCACCTACAGCCAAATCGCGGTCCAGTACCCAGCCGATGTACCCATTGTCCATCTGCACTTGGCTCAGGCTGTTATCCTGCCCCAACACCCGCACCGCGTCGCCCAGCACCGCCTGGGTGATGAGTTCGCTCCCGGCATCGGCCTCCTGGTAGACGTTGGCCACGGTCGCATTGACGACAGCGGTAACGGCGGGACTGCCTTCCGGGCCGGCGAGGACCTGCACCTCATTGTAGATCCGCCCCACTCCCGGGATCGTCCGCAGGCTTTCCGTCAAGGCGGCTTTCTGCTCCGCCGTCATCACCCGCCCGTCCAGGTACAGGCGGTTGCCCTCCAGAGAATAGCTGACGGCAAATACCGTGGTTCGCCGGTCCGGTGCGTACTCTGTCGCCACGGCCTCGATCCTATACTCTACGTCCCCTTCCGGCGGCACTTCCGGCGGCCGGCTCACCCCGTACCCGATCAGGAAGAGCAGGACAATAGCCGCCATGACTATCCATAACTTATGCCCGGATTTCCGACCGATACTGCGCATACTGCACCCCCATTTACTGCCCGGCTTTAGCCGCCGGATCGAGCCAGACTTCGGTCATTTTGTTGCCATTGTAGATCGGGTGCAAGGTATAGCCTCTCACCCAGGGCTGGACGACCGTATCGGTCTGGCTGTGCCAGAGGAAGACCCAGGGGGCCGCCTCGACGATGGACTTCTCAATGGCCGCGTACTGCAGCAGCCGTTCCCCTTCGCCGGCGGTCAGCATCGCCGTCTCAATCGCCTCATCCACCGCCGCGTCGGCGTAGTAAGCGCGGTTCCCCTTGGCGCCGGAATTGGCGGAGTGGAAGACCGGGTAGAGGAAGTTTTCCGCTTCCGGGTAATCCGCCCACCAGGACAAGTAAGCGAGATCTGCCGTCCCGCCGGCAAAGGCCTGCCCAAGTTCGCTCCATTCGCCCTGGATTATCTCCAGGTTAATCCCTACCGCCTTTAAGTCCTTCTGGATGGCGGTGGTAAGCTGCAGGATGCCCTTGCTCCGGGACTGCCACAGGCGCAGCTTGGTACCGCTCTTCCACCCGGCCTCGGCCAGGAGGACCTTGGCCTTTTGCGGGTTGTACTCATACCCGGCGAGTCCGGCGTTGTACCCGGCCACGTTGCGGGGGATGGGGCCGCGGGCGAGGGTCGCCTGGCTGTCACCAAACAGCTGACTCAATTTCTCGCGGTTGATGGCATAGTTTAATGCCTGGCGGACCTTAACATTGTTCACCGGCGCCTTCTGGCAGTTGATGGCCAGGTAAAAGACGCTTAAGTCCGGCTGGCTCGCGAGGTAGGGAATCCAGCGGGAGTTAGCCCGCATGGTCGCGAGCTGCGTCCCGGACAAAGGAATGGTCTCGAGGTCCCCCCGTTCAAACTGGGCGGCGTAGCTGCGGGAATCGGTGACGATGCCGACGTCGATGCCCGTCAGGTACGGTTTGGCCGCGAAGTATCGCTCATTGGCGGCAAAGGTTAAAGCTTCGTTCTTCACCCATTCCTGCAGGACAAAGGGGCCGGTGCCCACCGGCTGCCGCCCAAAATCAGCCGCCTTCTTCTCCACTTCTTCCCGGGGCACCACATACCCGGCCGGCATGGCCAACAGCGGCAGGAATACAGCGTAGGGCTGCTCCAGGGTGATCTCAAGGGTGTACTGGTCCTTCGCCTTCAGGCCCTTCACTTCCTTCGCCGTGCCGTCAGCAAAGGCCTGCGCTCCCAAAACTCGCAGGAACACCCAGCGGCGGGGCGAACCTGTGGCCGGGTGCAGTACCCGCTCAAAGGAGTACTTGAAGTCGGCCGCCGTCACCTCCCGGCCGTTGGTGAACTTTACTCCCTTCTGCAGGTGGAAGGTATAGACTGTTCCGTCCTTGGATACCTCCCAGTCGGCAATGTCGGGAACGAGATCCAACCCGTTATCGGCGTAGCGGACGAGACCGTTATACAGCAGGGCGCTGAGGCTGCCGTCCCGGCAGTCGGTAATAAAGGCCGGGTCGAGGGTTTGGGGGTTCCCGCCAATGACCATCCGGAACACCCCGCCGGGAATCCCGTTGCGCTCCACGATGGGCGTTGGCGTACCGGATTCTTTTGGCTGGTTCCGGCGAAAACAGCCGGGAACTGTAAGGCTGAGCAAGACGATTAATCCGAGGAGCAGGCCGAAGCGGAGGGTTTTGGGCATATTCCTTCACCTCTTCTACCAAATTGGGTGACCCCGGACCCTTGTCCGTACCGGGATCAATCCAATATATGCCCAGCTCTGGCGTAATATGCCAAACCGAAAAGGAGTATCCCGCTGGATACTCCTAACGTCCCGCTGTCGGGTGAGTAAATACCTAGATTTGATTAGCGGTAAGCTTGGCCTGGTAAGCGGCGATATGGCTCCCGGGGTCGGTAATGATCCCTTCGTCGTGACCGGAGAGCAGCAAATCCGCCCCCACCGCCTGCAAACGCCGCAGAGAATCGGCTAGTTCCGCCTCGTTTTCGCCCGGAAGCTCGAGCAGAGCTAATGCGTCGCCGACGATGAGGAGCTTCTTGCCGTGGTGGCGGATCAGCAGGCAGATACTGCCGGGGGTGTGCCCGGGGGTGTGGATCAGTTCCAGGTGGTAGCGGCCGGTGTCAATAACCTCATCGCCCCGCAGGGCCAGGTCCACCGGGCAAGGCGTCAGGTTATGGCCGTAAATTGCGGCCACGGTCAGTTCGGTGTTCTGCTCGATCGCCGTCACCTCCGTATGGTGGATCGCCGTCCGGGCCCCACTCAGTTCGCGGAGCTTTAAGTTCCCGCCGGTGTGGTCAAAATGGCAGTGGGTGTTAAGAATCAAACTCAGGTCGGTGGGGGCAAACCCGTGCCGCTGCATCTCGGCGATTACGGCGTCCACATGGTAACCCCCGCCGGTGTCGATGAGTACTCGCTGGGCACCGCCGTCGATCAGGTAGGCGTTGGCGTCGGAGTTCTCGCCCCGGAGCGCCGAACCGGCCACGAGATAGACATCCTTCATTAGCTGCAAGCTGGCCACCTCCTTTGATTTTACCGTATTATTTCCAGATTCGCGGCCAAAATCCTGCTGTCCGGCGGTAAAACCTGACTGACCGAAGCCGCCCGGCCGGATACCCGTCAGGCATAAACAAGACAGGCAGCGCCGCTGCCTGTCTGACCCGTCATTAGTTGCTGTTGTGTACTTAATACCCGGGCGATCCGCTCCGGCCGCGCTTAAGTGCGGGCGTAATGCGTCGTCTCTGCCGTCCCGGCAGTTTCGGCCGGCTTTTTGTCCTTAAACATTCCCTGAATTTTGTTGAGCATCTCCGGCGCCACATCGAGCATCCGGTCGTAAATCGCCTGACCGTTCACCGGCAAAAGCTTAACCTGGTCCTTGTTGACCACCAGAAAAGCCACCGGCTGCACCGAAACCCCGGCCCCGCTGCCACCGCCGAAGGGAAAATCGCCATTACCGCCAAAGCTGTTCTCGGCCGTCCGGGTCGTCCGGTCGTTACCGGCCTCAAACTCGCTGCCGCCGGCGGCAAAGCCCAGCGCCACCCGGGAAATCGGGATAATTACCCCGCCATCCTGGGTTTCCACCGCGTCGCCAACGATGGTGTTAACATCAACCATCGCTTTTATGCTCTCCATGGCCGTCTTCATCAGTCCCTGAATCGGATGTTCTTCCATTTCTGCCAACCCCCTTCTTCATC